>CAUJJY010000200.1 GCA_963205155.1 Candidatus Zixiibacteriota bacterium
GGTGGTTTTTAGAGTTCTACTGTTCATCCTGCTCGGTTTTCTGACCGCATTTTGCCATACAATTCTGGCTAACATCACATCAGTACTCGGGATTGCCCCGGACTTCGTGATGATCATCATCCTGCTGATCGTGCTCCGGAAGGACTTCCAAGTCGCCTTTCCGGCCGTGCTCATGGTATCACTGATTGTCGATGCTTTGAACCCGGAGACGTTTGGTTTCGGAGCTTTCATTCGCTTTGGTTTGGCGCTCATCATCTATGAATTGAAACAGCAAATGAACCTGGAAATGTTGAGCAGTCGGTTCTATGTTTTGATCGGCGCCGAAGCTGTTTTTCAACTTATGTATCAGTTAGTTGCCCATTCGTTCGATATATCTACTGTGATGCAGGTCTACCTTGAAAGTTCATTGCCAACGCTGGTCTATACCGCCGCCGTAGGATTTCTGATCTTCTTCCTTCTCGATCTGGAATTCAAGATCGATATCAAGAGGAAGCAAGTTGATTGATCTTACCACCAAGTCAATTCGCGGAAAAATCGTCGCCGGCATCATGGCTGCCATTTTCCTCCTGCTGGTTGGCAAGCTTGCCCAATTACAGATAGTCTCCTATGACTACTACTTCCAGATGTCGGAAGAGAATCGCATTCGACTCGTCCCGAGAACCGCGATGCGCGGGAAGATTGTCGATCGCGAAGGCCGTACGCTGGCGACCGACCGCCCTGCTTATACTGTGTCGGTGATTCCTTCAGAAATCCGCCAGCTGTCACGCCTCTCGGAGGAATTGGCGCCGCTACTTAGCCTCGAGCGCAAAACGATCGAGCAAAAAGTCAAAGAGCGTCGTTCACGCAAGTATGAGCCTGTGCCGATTCGAAGGGACATCGAATTTGCCTCGGTATGTATCATCGAAGAATCCAACGAGCTCTTCCCGGGCGTAATGTATCAACTTGATCATGCCCGCACCTATCCCTATGGCAATATCGCTGCACATATCATCGGTTACACCGGCGAGGTCGATGAACGCGAAAGTAAGACCCAATTTCGAATTGGATCGATGATTGGCCGCGCCGGCGTCGAAAAGCAATATGATCAGCCGATTCGCGGTATCGATGGCGTCGACTATCAGGAAGTGTCCGCGACCGGCAGAATCCTTGGTTCCTTACAGTCCAAACCGAATAAGGACCCCATCCCGGGTTCAGAGCTTGGACTTAGCCTCGATCTCGACTTACAGGTCCTCTGCGATTCGCTCTTTGGCGATTCACTGTCGGGAGCCGCGATCTTTATCAATCCTCAAAATGGCGAAATTCTCGCGATGGTCTCCAAACCAAATTACGATGCCAATCTGTTTTCGGGATTCGTCCCGCGCGACGCGTATCAACAGCTCTCGACCGATGAACGTCGACCGCTCCTTGACCGGGTCATTCGCGGCACCTATCCACCGGGATCAACCTCAAAACTCTTGACGGCTGGCGCCGCTCTCGAGTTGGGTGTTATTGAACCCAATACTCCTTTCAAACCTTGTTACGGCGGTTATCAGTTCGGAAATCGTTATTTCAAGTGTCACAAGAAGTCCGGTCACGGCAGCCAGGATGTTTATGGAGCCCTTGAAGTGTCCTGCGACACTTACTTCTATCAAGTTGGGCTGAAACTGGGCCTCAAGAACTTCAGTGACATCGCCAAGAAATGTGGATTTGATGTATTGACTGGGATTGATATCCCGGCTGAACGAGCTGGATTCGTCCCAACCGAAGAATGGTACAACAAAGCTTACGGAAAGAACGGTTGGACGAAGGCGGTACTGCTGAACCTCGGTATCGGACAAGGCGAGTTGCTCGTCACTCCGCTCGGATTGGCGCAGTTTTATTGTGGCGTTGTCAATAACGGCAACGTTATGAAACCCCATTTGATGCGATATATCAAATCCGCCAATGGTGAACTGACACAAGCTACTCCCGAAGTGGCGAGACAGCTTCCCTTTTCGGCGTCTACACTGGCAATCCTCAAGGAAGGCTGCCGGCGAGTTGTTCAAGGTGGATCAGGTACGGCTGCCAGATCACGAATCGAAGGAATCGAAATGGGCGGCAAGACTGGCACCGCGCAAAATCCGCACGGCAACGAGCATGCTCTGTTCTGCGGATTTGCCCCGTTTGACAAACCGACGATTGTTGGCTGCGTTGTTGTCGAAAATGCCGGGCATGGTAGCGTGGCCGCCGCACCGATTGTTCAACAAGTGTTCATTCGCTACTTCCAGAAGACTGGCCTGCTGGCGCCACCACCACCGCCGCCGCTGGAGGATATCGTTCAACTATGAAGATCCTGACGAAAGATACGTTTAACTCCGGCAGCCTGACAATATTCATTGCCGCCGCCCTGTTGACTATCATCTCGGTCTTCCTGGTGTATTCGGCCAACCATGATTCTCCCGATCCGCGCCTGCGCGATGATTGGGCGAAGCAGATTGTTTGGTTTGTCATCGGCATGGGCGTCTTCATTGCCATGATGCGAATCCCCATGCGCATTCACGAGATTTTCGCTTATGTCTACTATGCCGTCGGGTGTGCGCTATTGCTGGGGCTCATTGCCTTCGGCGCATCCAAATTTGGCGCCCAACGCTGGTACAGTTTGGGATTTTTCTCGCTGCAACCTTCGGAACTTGCTAAAGTGGCGTTCCTGTTTGCTCTTGCCCGCTACTTGAGCTACAGCCGCCGCCCCATCTCCAACCTCCGCAAGATATTCACCGCCACGGCAATGTGCGGATTCGTGACCTTCCTGGTTCTGCGTCAACCTGACCTTGGATCTTCCATTATCTTCACTGTAATCTTCTCGGCGATGATGTTCTGGGCGGGTCTGCCGGCTCGCTATTTACTGCTGTTCTATACGCCATTCATCAGCATGATTGCGTCATCTAGCATGTATGCCTGGATCATCTTCTTTGTCCTTTTGATTGTCGCCGCGCTGCTGATTGTCCGCAAGTCCCCGACCTTCACGATCCTGCTGGTGAGTCTGAATCTATTTGTCGGCGCCCTAAGCTCCATAGCTTGGAACCATCTGCACGACTATCAGCAGATGCGCATCAAGATCTTCCTCGATCCCGGTCAGGACCCGCTTGGCGCCGGGTACCAGATTATTCAGTCCAAGGTTGCGATTGGGTCGGGCGGATTGCTGGGCAAGGGGTATATGTCGGGAAGCCAAAACAAACTTGATTTCTTGCCCTTGCGCCATACGGATTTCATCTTCTCCGTCGGCGCCGAGGAATTTGGCATGCTGGGCGCAATGATCATCATTATTTTATTTGGGTTCTTGTTTTTCCGGGGGCTGAAAACCGCCTTGAAAGTGCGCAGCGAATACATGGGGCTGGTTACAATTGGAGCGACAGCGGCATTAGCATTTCAGATGTTTGTGAATATCGGAATGGTGGTCGGGCTTTTGCCTGTCGCCGGTGTGCCGCTGCCATTTGTCAGTTATGGGGGTTCGTCTTTGCTTACCAGTTGGATCCTGCTCGGCATTATTGCCAACGCCGAGCGCAATTGGCAGGAGTATTAGTCTTGAAAACGAGGAATCACAATGTCGCGTAATTTCGCCATGACCGGCGTGGCTGGGTATATCGCACCGCGCCATCTCAAAGCTATCAAAGAAACTGGTAATATTCTCGTTGCGGCGGTCGACCCCAATGACTCGGTCGGCATCCTTGATTCATACTTTGACGACGCCAAGTTCTTCACCGAGTTTGAGCGTTTCGACCGACATATCGAAAAGCTTCGCCGGCAAGGCGACGACAAGCGTGTACACTATATTACGATATGTTCACCTAATTATCTTCATGATGCCCATGTTCGTTTCGCTTTGCGTGTCGGAGCCGATGCCATCTGCGAGAAACCGCTGGTGCTCAACCCCTGGAACATCGATGCCTTGCAGGAACTCGAACAGGAAAGCGGGCGACGCGTTTACACGATTCTCCAACTGCGTGTCCATCCTTCGCTCGTCGAACTCAAGTCGAAGATCATGCAGGTGACAACAAACAAGAAACGTCAAATCGAATTGACCTACGTGACTTCTCGCGGCGGCTGGTATTTAGTTTCATGGAAAGGCCAGACCGATCGCTCCGGTGGACTGGTGACCAATATTGGCATCCACTTTTTCGATCTGCTGATCTGGCTTTTTGGCGATGTGCAGAAAAGCGAAGTTCATCTTAGCACACCGACCAAAGCCTGCGGCTTCATCGAACTCCAAAATGCCGAAGTGCGCTGGTTCCTCTCGATTGACAAAAATGACTTGCCTGCGGACGTTACCGCAAAGAAACAGACCACTTTCCGTTCGATCACCATCGACGGCAGCGAGATAGAGTTTTCGGGCGGATTCACCGATTTGCACACGGTTGTGTATCGCGACATTCTCGGCGGCGGTGGATTTGGATTGGAAGCGGCGCGCCCCTCGGTCGCATTGGCGCATGATATCCGCAACGCCAAACCGATCGGACCGAACGATCGCGTCCACCCGTTCGCACACAAGGAATTCGGCCGGTAGGTTTTAACTAAGAATTATCTCGGTCGTGATGACGCACTTGTCGCTAAGCGTTGCACGCACCGAGCAGTACTTGTCTTGCGAAAGCGTAATGGCCTGTTCGACTTTGCTGCGGTCAAGATCGACACCGGAAAGTATGTAGGTAATCTTGATTGCTTTGAAGTATTTGGGATTTTCTTCTACCTGTTCACCAACAACATCAATGCGCAACGACTTCAGTTCTTGCCGCATCTTGTCGAGAATGGCAACAACGTCAATCCCACTGCAAGCCCCCACTGCCGCCAACAGGTGATCCGTTGGCGATGCGTACAGCCCCGCTCCGCCGCCCTTTTTCTTTACGTCCATTCTAAACTTGACGTCTTCAATATTCGTAGCTTCAAATTGCTTTGCGCCGATCCATTCGAGAGTTACAGGAAGCATAATTATTCATCCGGAAGAGTTTGTGTTTTGTGCGCGGATTTTGCCGATGCGGCGCCTCATGTCTATGCCACGTACGCTATGACTTCTACTTCGACCGCAACATCAAGCGGCAACTTGACAACCTGAACGGTCGAACGAGCCGGGAAGTTTCCGTCAAAGTATGAGGCGTAGACTTCATTCATCGCCTTGAAGTCATCCATATTCTTCAGAAATACTGTTGTCTTGATCACATTCTTAAGGCTTGAACCGGCGGCAGCGAGAATTGCGTTGAGGTTCTTGAATACCTGATGCGTCTGGGCAACGACATCACCTTCAACCAATTTGCCGGTAGCCGGGTCAATCGCCACCTGTCCGGACGAAAACACCAAGTTTTTACATTCCGTCAGAACGACACCTTGTGAATATGGACCCAGTGCTTTGGGCGCGTTATCAGTTGCGACTATTTTCTTGGACATGAATACTCCGTAGATATTTACTGTTTTCTGTGGACCACCATCGCTCCGGCTTGACTCTTCGGAAGGATGATGACTTGGGCTATTTGAATATGCTCTGGGCGCGTCGCAATCCACTCAATGGTCTCGGCGACATCGTCCCCGGTAAGCGGCCGCAATCCCTGATAAACTTTCTCTGCCCGTTCACTGTCGCCATAAAACCGCACCATTGAGAATTCAGTTTCCACCAATCCCGGATCGACAGTCGAAACGCGTACCGGCGTATCAACCAAATCCATCATCATCCCGCGGGTGATGGCATCAACTGCAAACTTGCTCGCGCAATAGACATTACCGTTTGGATAGACTTCGTGACCCGCGATCGAGCCGACATTGATTACATGCCCGCGACCACGTGCCACCATTCTCGGGACGACCGCGCGGCTGACATACAGCAAGCCCTTGACATTCGTGTCAATCATCTCGTCCCAGGCGACGGGATCGCCTTCATGGAGCTTCAGCAAGTGCCGGCTCAATCCAGCGTTGTTCACAAGCAGATCAATATTCCGCCAGCGTTCCGGCAGACCGGCTATCGCAGCTTCGACAGCAGCACGATTGCGCACATCAAGTTTGAGCAAATGCGTGTCTACCTTGAATGTCGACACCAATTTCTGCAGCCGTTCGAAACGGCGCGCCGCGAGAATCAAATCCCAGCCGCTCCCCGCCAATTTGCGTGCAGTCGCTTCACCAATGCCAGAGGAAGCACCTGTTATTAGGGCAATTCTATTCATCAAATCTCTCCGTTACGAAATCACACCGTGCTTTTTGCCGACCTTGGTGAACGCTGCCAATGCCCGATCAATCTGTTCCTTAGTATGTGCGGCTGATAATTGCACCCGAATGCGCGCCGAACCCTTCGGAACTACCGGATAGAAGAATCCTACCACGTAAATTCCTTCATCATAGAGATCGCGCGCCATGTGCTGTGAAATCTCGGCATCATTCTCGAACTTGCGTAGTAAGATCGGTACGATCGGATGGATGCCCGGCACTATATCAAAACCGCGGGCTGTCATCTCTTTGCGAAAGTACTGCGTATTGGCCATTAGCTGTTCGCGTAAGTCGTCACTGTTCGACAACAAATCGAAAGCGGCAATACTCCCCGCCACCAATGCAGGTGCTACTGTATTGGAAAACAGATACGGCCGCGACTTCTGCCGCAATAACTCGATGATTTCGCGCTTGCCGGTCGTAAACCCGCCGGAAGCGCCGCCCATTGCCTTACCGAGTGTCGAGGTAATGATCTCAACTTCGCCAAGCACTTCGTTGATCTCTATCGATCCCCGGCCAGTCTTTCCCAAAAATCCGGTGGCGTGACACTCATCAACCATGACCATCGCATCGTACTTTTTCGCCAGTGCTACGATTTCCTTCAATTTGGCGATGTCACCGTCCATCGAGAATACACCGTCGGTAGCGATCAAGATGTTACGCGAAGGCTGGGGCCGATCTGACAAGCCGGGATGATCCCAAATATCCATGCCTTCCCGGGCGCGAATCAGGTTTCGTTCCAGCGAGGCCATATCGGAGTGCTCGTAAATATATCGCTTGGCTTTGCAGAGCCGAATACCATCGATAATGCTGGCGTGGTTCAGGCTGTCGGTAATGATGCAGTCTTCCGCGCCAAGAAGACTCTCAAAAAGTCCGCCATTCGCGTCGAAGCATGACGAGTACAAGATTGCCTCGTCGGTTTGATAGAACTCGGCAATTCTCTTCTCAAGCTGAATATGGAGATCTTGCGTGCCGCAAATGAAGCGGACTGATGAAAGGCCAAAACCGTAATCATCAAGAGCTTTATGAGCCGCCGCAATGATCGCCGGATGATTAGCCAGACCGAGATAGTTGTTCGCACAGAAATTGAGTACGTCGGCGACTTCTTGTTGCCTCGGCAATGAGACACTGATTTGAGCGTCTTGCGCCGAGCGTATTACCCGCTCTTCTTTGTAAATCCCGGAGTTGCGGATATTGGATAGTTCTGAACTGAAGTCATACTTGGCACGCTGATACATACAGTCTCCTTGTTGGGGCATATTCTACAGCATTAGCCAACGTATGTAAACAGCTTTTGTGGACCTGCAGGAACGTGCAAAAGCCCGATTTTCACCCCCAAATGCAACAGGTACCGGAAGCCATTCTTGGCCGCCGGTACCTGTGTGGAATAGTTAGTAGCGACTAAAGCCCATACTTCTCGATAATCTGCTCTTTTGTTTTGTGCAGAATATCGAATTTCTTGCCAACCTTAATGAAGGCCGCCAGGGCCTTGTCCAAATGATGTTGGTCATGTGCCGCCGAGAGCTGCGTGCGAATGCGAGCCAACCCCTTGGCAACGACCGGGAAGAAGAATCCGACCGCGTAAATGCCTTCCTGATACAGTTCGCGGGCGAAATCCTGTGACAGTTTGGCATTGAACAGCATTACCGGCACGATTGGTGTCTCGCCTTCCTTGATGATCAGGCCGCCTTCGGTTAAGCCTTTGCGCCAGAACATAGTATTGCGTTCCAACTTGTCGCGTCGCTCCGTTGTCTGGCTTATCAAGTCCAGCACACGGCTGGCTCCGACGGCAACCACCGGAGGAATCGTATTCGAGAACAGATACGGCCGCGCCTTCTGCCGGCACATCTCCACAATCTCACGCCGACCAGAGACACATCCACCCGAAGCGCCACCCAAGGCTTTGCCCAGCGTGGTCGTAATACTGTCGAGCTTACCGACGACACCAAAGTGTTCATGGGTCCCGCGACCGGTCTTACCAATAAATCCCGATGCATGCGAGTCATCGAGAAACACCATGGCGTTGTACTTCTCCGCCAGTTCAACAATCTTGTCAAGCGGCGCCAGATCCCCATCCATCGAAAACGCACCATCAGTAATAATCAGACGGAAGCGCTTGTCTTGGTGAAGTTGCAGCTTCTCCTCCAAGTGCTCCATGTTGGAGTGCTTGTAGGTATCTTGATGCGCTTTGCACAGACGCATTCCATCAACAATGGACGCGTGCACCAGCCGGTCGGCAATCATGACATCCTGTTCCGTTAGGACTGCTTCAAAGACGCCGGCATTGGCATCCATGCACGACGGAAACAAAACGGTGTCTTCGGTGCCGAGAAACTTGGTAAGTTTTTCCTCAAGTTGTTTATGGACGTCTTGCGTGCCGCAAATGAAGC
>CAUJJY010000201.1 GCA_963205155.1 Candidatus Zixiibacteriota bacterium
GTTGTCGCCGCTTTCGCCCTCCAAACATAGGCGATTTTCTACAATCGGCATCGCGGCGCAAGGATGATAGGGGTAGTCCTCACAGTCAGTTGAAAACGCCGTCGGTTCGATCCAAGCATCGACGGTGAAATCTCCAGTATCGATCTGGGCGAACGGATCATCAAAGACGCGAATGTAGCGCGCCGAATCAAAATCAAATGCTCTGCCGACTTTTCCGGCGGCGGCGGAGGTTTGATCTAAGTATCTCCAACCGTTGCGGGTTTTGGCGGCAATGTCATGGGCAAAATCGGGGCCATCCTCATCGAATGGATACCAGGCAATCATTCCGAGGGCCGGTTTGACGCAACAAGTATCCTGCACACAGGTGGTGTTACCGAAGTCGATGTCGTTGAGAGTTGTTCCAGTACCGATCGAGACGTTATGCACGTTTGGTGAAGGGTCAGTCTGTACCCAGCCTTGTTGAAGCTGCTCATTCACGGTCCAAGCGCCGCAGGGGATGTCATTGAAGCAATAATTCCCGAGCGAGTCGGTGGTCGCAGTTGCGAAGAGTGGGCCATTCCAATAATAGAGATGGATGGTCCAGCCGGGTATGCCCGGTTCGCCGAGATCCTGCGAGCCGTTCTTGTTCAAGTCGTTGTATTTTGTACCGCAGATATTGCAGTAGATGCTGCAAACAGTGTTATCGCAGGTCTGATTGGGATAGTAGGCGGTGCCACCCATGGTGGAGCAAATGGCCGCTGAAGCAGCGGGCAGACAATTTAGGTCAAGACAGCAAGCACCAAGTGGATGGCAGAACTTCGCGATATAACCGTCATCCGAACCGGCGGAAACGCCTTGAAAGTACGCGCCAAAGCCGGGATTTTGAGTCGGCAGGTTGCCGACATCCCATGACTCACCAGTCGCAAATAGACAACCGGCATTACCGATGGCGACACTGGTGCCGAAGTCTGTGACGTTTGCACCATAGTAGGTCGACCAAAGCAAGGTGCCGTCGTTTGCGAACTGCGCGATAAGGGCATCTTGCGGGCCGCCTGCAGAAGTGGGCTGGTAATACGCCCCGCCTCCCGGATTGACAACCGGCAAATCGGTGGAGATCGTCATTCCCGTCATGTAGAGTCGTCCCTGGGAATCAAGGGCCATAGATTTGGAGTTGCTGCCGGCGAGGTAGTCTATGCCGGTTCCGCCAAAATAGGTTGCCCACAGCCGGGCGTTGGCGTTGTTGAATTTGGCGATGGTGAAGTCCATCGAGCCTCCGAGCACGCCCTGAAAATATGTGGTGCCGCCGGGATTGAAGGTCGGGAAATCGGTAGAACTGCTGTAACCGTTGACGAAGACATTGCCGCTGCCATCGGCAACCGGATCGTCGGCAACATCATTGATCGAGCCACCGTAATAGGTCGACCAGTTCAAGACACCGGATAGATTGAACCGCGCAATGTAGCCATCCTGCATTCCGCCTGTTGCGCCCTGGAAGTAGGCGCCGCCGCCGGGATTCGCTGTAGGCAAGTCAGTCGATTCCGTTGAACCGGCGACGTAGAGGTTATTGAGCGAAACCTCCACGCCAAGTCCTTCATCCCAATTGTTACCGCCGAAATAGGTTGACCATTGCAGCACGCCCGTGGAGCTGAACTTGGTAATGAATGCATCTACGGCCGGGCCGAGTGTATTCTGGAAGAAGGCGCCGCCGCCGGGATTGACCAACGGCATGTCGATTGAATATGCATTGCCGACCATGTAAATTGCTCCGGTAGCGTCGGAAGTTATACCGTGGCCAGATTCGAAGTTGCTTCCACCGAAACGAGTAGCCCATTGACGCACTCCAAGAGAATTGAATTTGATTATGACGGCATCCGGCGAACCGCCTACGACCTGATTATATGCTCCGGCCAGGATCTGTGTCGGCCAGTTATTAGAGTTTGTAGTACCACAGACGTATAGATTCCCAAACAGGTCGACAACGGCATCGCTGTGCGTCTCGAAATCGCTTCCGCCATAATACGTGGCCCAAAGACGCACCCCTGCTTGAGTGAATTTCCAGATGAAAGCATCTTGACCAGGCGCGGCAGAAAGCGTGTCTTGATAGTAGGAGATACTCGCCGAGTCATCCTGAACCGGAAGATTGGTTGACGCTGTGTAACCCACGACATAAACAAAATTATTGACGTTGTCGCAGACAATGGTGCGCGGACCGTCGTACTCGGAACCACCGTAGTAGGTGCTCCAAATGAGGGGAGGGTCAATGGTGAGGGGGCGAGTACGATCATATTCGTCAATAACAAAACTTACCGTATTGCCTTCTACGTGAAATCTGCCGCCGACCGGCGATGATCGGTCGTTTTGATAGCAGTCAAGATCGCCTTCCTTTACTTCGCCGAGGCGAGTGCGAACCTTTAAGAGACGGTCCTCGTTGAGAATCTCGATCTCGTCCGCCCCTTTGTATTCCATGCGGATCCTTGACGGGTCTGCGCCGGGGTGCACGATGAAGTCATGTTGAACGGCTTGTCCGGGCCGGCTCAACACGACCCAATCGATACCGGGATAGACTTCGGTGAAAGTAATCTTGCCGTAAGTCGCGACATCCAGAACACCGTCGGGGCAGTGTGCATGATAGAAATTGGTGACGCCGATGTCGTTCAAGGGCTCCTCCAGCAACATTCGATCAGGCGAGATAGATGCACCTAAAAGGTCGACATCGAGGCGACACCGCTCGAATTCCTTTTCAGTAAAGACTCCGGTCCGCTTAGGAACCCACTTTCTCTCACCCTTATTGATCTTCTTGAGGAAATAGTGCGACATGCCCGAGGAAGTGACATAAACGTGTGCCCGATCGGCATTGGCGGTCAGTATGACATTGGTTGCTTGTTTTCCATTGATGTTCGCAACCTGACCCAAGTTCGGAGTGAAACCAAAGGACAGATTAGTCGACCATTGATCGACCATCTGTTCCGAAATCGGGTCGGCGCTTTCTCTTGTCTGAGCAGTAAGGCCGGTTACACCGGCCGCAACCTGAACCGAAGATGCTTCCGACGATTGAGATTCTCCATTCAAACTGGATGGAGCAGTAGAAATCAATGCAACAACCAAACCAAGGAGCAAATGCGGGAGGAGAAGGGATTGCGCTCTGGTGAAGCGCCGACGCGAGGAAACGGACATAGGGCCTCTCTTGGGAAGATGACTCTACTATTGCTTCACCCGCCTGACGGTGAGCTGCAATAGTATGGATAAAATGTACCTATTTATTCCAAAATAGGGTGTTGGCGAGATTGTAGCAAGGGCAAACTTTGGGAGTTGTTGGCTCGCAATGGAATTGCCAGTAAATACATCGCGATTGCTTTGTTGAGAACAAGGCCGGTAAATTAGGCGCTTTAGATTGACGTTGCGCATTCGCGGGCATACGAGAATTTTGGTGTCGAATCGGCTTGGGGTGAGTATATTAGCGATCAACAGTTTATCCGCGCGGAAGAGGATGGGGCCCGGTGGCTCTCGCGGACTTCAACTCCGTTGGCGGGTGCTTGCACTCGCGGTGGGTTCGACTCCTACCCCTTCCGCCAAATGAAGGCATTGTGACAGAAAACAAATTGCGGTCATTACCATCCGTCGATCAAATCCTTAGCTCGGGTCGACTTGACACGGAGGCTAACGAATTGTCGCGCCCGCTGGTTACTACCGTAGTGCGCGAGATTCTCGCGGAAGCACGCAAAGCCCACAAAAAGTCCACGGCGACGCCAACGTTGGATGAGATTGTCGCGATAGCCAAATCGCGCTGCGGTGTGCTGATTCGGCGGCGGATTACCAGAGTTCTCAACGGCACCGGTGTGCTGATTCACACCAATCTTGGCAGGGCACCGCTTGGGCGGGAGCTTCTCGATCGCGTCACGGAGAGAGTGCGGGGGTACTCGACGCTGGAGTTTGACCTCGAAAGCGGCAAGCGTGGACGGCGCGGGAGTTTTCTCGCTTATCTGCTGGCGCAGCTGACCGGCGGTGAAAGCGCGATTGCGGTGAACAACAATGCTGCAGCGCTGTTTCTGATACTCAATACCTTTGCTAATAAGAGAGAAGTCTTAGTCTCGCGGTCGGAACTGGTGCAAATCGGCGGCGGGTTTCGCATTCCCGATATTATTCGTCGCGCAGGCGCTAAGCTCGTCGAGGTCGGCACCACGAATCAGACGACTTTGCGTGACTACCGTGATGCAGTTACCGACAAGACGACGATGATTCTCAAAGTGCATCGGTCGAATTTCCATCTTGAAGGATTTGTGGATGAGGTGTCGCCAGAGAAATTGGCAGAGTTGGCTGAAAAGAAAAAGTTAATCTCTGTCTACGACCTTGGTTCCGGGGCGTATCACCAGACCGAGAAGTTCGGAATGGAAGCTGAACCAAATATTACGACTGCACTGCGGTCGAAAGCAACGCTGGTGTGCTTCTCGGCGGACAAACTTTTGGGCAGCACGCAAGCTGGCATCGTAATCGGAGGCGAGCAGTTCACGATAGAACTTCACGCCAATCCGATTTATCGCGCACTGCGGCTGGACAAAGTGACGATGGCATTGTTGGAAGAGAGCGCATTCGCGTACCTTCGCAAAGAGGATGCAACGTTGCTGCCACTGTGGCGGCAGATTCGCACACCAGTGGAGGAACTACGAATGCGAGCGAACGAAATCGCCAAGAGTCTCTCTGAAAGTGGTGTGAAGGTATCTG
>CAUJJY010000202.1 GCA_963205155.1 Candidatus Zixiibacteriota bacterium
TGACTATGATTTCCTTCTCTTCATCGATGATTATCGCGGCGGCTACGGCAACTACGACCACAATGATATGGTAGTTGGCGGTAAGTTTGCCAGCAGTGATGAAGTGCCTGAACCGGCCACAATCGTCCTTCTGGGAATGGGACTTGTGGGTGCCGGGATTGCTCGCAGATTCCGCAAGTAATTGATTCCGATATCTTTGAATTTCCGAAAGGCAGCCAACC
Source organism: Candidatus Zixiibacteriota bacterium (assembly GCA_963205155.1). Classification (GTDB taxonomy): domain Bacteria; phylum Zixibacteria; class MSB-5A5; order CAIYYT01; family CAIYYT01; genus JADJGC01. The sequence goes on from CAUJJY010000202.1 coordinate 222, forward strand.
GGCTGCCTTTTTTGTTTGCACCACTGCATATCCCCCTCATTTAGTCCTTAATTTGCTCGAAACAGGATATAGTGAAATAATTCACAAAATTTGCCGTGCATTGCTCGCAAATCCTTGACAAACCGCTCTCGTTTGTCTAATTTGCGGCGTTATGAGGGGAGAGGTACTCCCCTTTAAGTTACAGGAGTGACACAGAGAGCCCGGCATGTACATTCACCTTCGAAACGATGCGGCGGCTCTTTTTTGTGAAGGGGGATTTCCCCCTACTGCACATCCGTTGCAGCGAACCTCCAATGATCAAGATACCGATTTTCCGTTTGGTTACGGGAAGGGAGAACTTTCATGAAGAGCGATTCGTTTAACCCCTTTGCGATGGCGCAGCAGCAGTTTGACAAAGCTGCCGAGTTCCTGAATCTCGACAGCGGCACTCGCGAACTACTGCGCTGGCCGTTGCGCGAATATCAATTCAGCATCCCCGTCCGCATGGACGACGGCAAGACCAAGATATTTCGCGGATTCCGGGTCCAGCACAATGACGCCAGAGGCCCGAGCAAAGGTGGTATTCGATTCCACCCGCAAGAAACCGTGGACACGGTTCGTGCACTGTCAATGTGGATGACTTGGAAATGCTCCGTCGTCAATATTCCGCTCGGCGGTGGCAAAGGCGGCGTCATTTGCGACCCGCATAATCTTAGCCAGCATGAACAGCAGCAAATCTGTCGCGGTTGGATCCGCCAGCTTTGGCGCAATGTCGGTCCATTGGCCGACGTCCCTGCTCCCGATGTCATGACCAATGCCCAGCATATGCTTTGGATGCTCGATGAATACGAAGCCATCGTCGGCGAAAAGAGCCCGGGTCTGATCACCGGCAAACCGGTCGGCATGGGCGGCTCACTGGGCCGTACTGAAGCCACCGGCTATGGTGTAATGTACACCGTCCGCGAAGCTCTGAAGCTTATGAATGTTAAGCCCGAGAACACCACCGCGGCGTTTCAGGGATTCGGAAACGTTTCGCAATACGCACTCCAACTGTACCAACGCATGGGTGGCCACGCAATCTGCGTTTCCTGCTGGGATCAAAAAGACCAGACATCATACACCTATCGCAAAATGTCGGGCATCAGCTTCGACGAACTCATGAGCATCGTCGATCGCTTCGGCGGCATCGACAAAACGAAAGCCAAGGATCTCGGTTACGAGATCCTTCCGGGCGGTGCCTGGATTGAGCAGGATGTCGATATCCTGGTTCCAGCCGCAATCGAAAACCAGGTAACTGCCGAAACAGTGCAGAAGATCTCCAAGAAAGTTCGCATTGTCGCCGAAGGCGCCAACGGACCGACCACTCCGGAAGCCGACAAGGTTTTTGAAGATCGCGGAGTCTTCATGATCCCTGATTTCCTTGCCAACGCCGGCGGAGTTACCTGCAGCTACTTCGAGCAGGTTCAGAGCAACATGAACTACTTCTGGGAAAAAGATGAAGTTCTTGGAAAGCTCGATATCAAGATGACGTCGGCATTCTCCGATGTCAGCGATCTTGCTAAAAAGAAGAAACTGTACATGCGGGACGCGGCCTATATGATCGCCGTCAGCCGCGTGGCACAGGCCTGTCGCGATCGCGGCTGGGTCTAGTTTCTTAGTCAAATAACAATTCGGGTTTCGCGCCAGGCAATCAGCCTTTGCGCGGAACCCGATTGTTTTTGTTGGTAAGCGAGCCAATTCGCACCTCTTTGGATTAAGCTCGGCGCGCTACCAGAGGTTTTGATGCAACAGCACAAACTAACCCCTTTCGATCGACAGACATTCGAATCTACCGGTACCATTTCCTTCATCGGGTCTGGCTCCATCGGTGGCAAAGCTCAAGGTCTTGCGCTTGTGAAAGACTTGGTCATTCCCAAGATTGACCAATCGCTGCTGCCCTCGTTGAGCGTCAACATGCCGACAATGACCGTACTGGCGACCGAACTCTTTGATGAGTTCATGGCTGAAAATCGCCTTTATGATGTTGTTCATGATGAAAGTTTGCGCGATGACCAAATCGCCCACTACTTTCTTGAGGCAAGCCTTCCCGCCAAAGTTGTCGGCGATCTTCGAGCGCTCTCGAACAAGGTTCGCAACCCTCTGGCTATACGCTCTTCTAGCCTGTTCGAAGATGCCTTGCGCGAACCATTTGCCGGCGTCTACGCCACGAAAATGATTCCCCATCACAGTGAGGATCCCGACTACCGTTTCCGCGCCTTGACCGAAGCCATTAAATACGTCTATGCTTCAACCTTTTTCCGCGACGCACGGAATTACATTAGAACGACGCACCAATCACCTGACCAGGAAAAGATGGCCGTCATCATCCAAAAGGTCGTTGGCTTCGGCAGGAATTATCGCTTTTACCCTGTCATATCCGGTGTCGTGCGCTCTTACAACTTCTACCGTTCCGGAAACGCCAAGCCGGAGGACGGAATTGTCAGCCTCGCACTTGGATTAGGGAAGACTGTCGTTGAAGGCGGCAAGTGTTGGACGTATTCTCCGACATTTCCTCTGGCGAATCCTCCTTACAAATCGATTAAAGCCATGTTGTCTGATACACAGACCTCGTTTTGGGCCGTGAATCTTGGTCATGTTCCCTACGATCCGTTAAACGAAGCCGAGTACTTAATTCAGTGTCCTCTTGAAGCTGCCGAGCAGGATGGTTCACTTCAATTTGTTGCCTCTACATACATTTCCGACAATGACCGCATTGTAACCGGCATTAATGCCAATGGGCCTCGGTTGGTGAACTTCGCGCCAATGCTCAAATCAAATCAGCTTGGCCTCAATGATGCGATTCGCTATCTGCTCAAATTATCCGAGGCGGCCGAGGGCCACGAGATCGAAATGGAGTTTGCCGTAACAATCAATACCGAAGGCGATCCACAAGCCAAATTCTGGATTCTGCAGATACGCCCCATGTTCGTCTCGCACTCCCGCGTTGATGTTTCCGTTGATGAGCTGCTTGAAACTGACAATATCGCCGCATCTGAGAGGGTACTCGGCAACGGCGCAATCAATACGATTCGCGATGTTGTCTTTCAAAAACCGCAAGTATTTACCGACAAAGAGTCATGGAAGATCGCCTCTGAACTTGAGGAACTGAATCACAAACTGGTAGCGATGGGACACCCTTATCTGATGATAACTTTCGGCCGTCTGGGAACGACCGATCCTCCCGCCGGAATTCCTGTCAGCTGGTGGCAGGTTTCGGGAGCGAAGGTCATCATCGAAACTTCTCTGCCGGGCATAGACGTCGAACTCTCCCAGGGATCACATTTCTTCCATAATGTGATAAGTTCGCAGGTCGGATATTTTTCGATACCACATAGCAGCCGGTTTAGTATAGATTGGGACTGGCTAAATCGCCAGACAACCGTCAGCGAAACCGAATTTGTACGTTATGTCAAACTTAGTATGCCCTTGCGCATCAAAATCGATGGCCGCAATGGGCGAGGATTGATCAAGGCATGAGCGATCACACACCCCCAACCGACAAACTGCTCTGGTTCCTTCGCGAACGTGCCAAAGAACTTAACTGCCTCTATCGAATCGAAGAATGGCTCAACAAGTCGGATGCCACTCTCGAACAGGTCTGCATGGCTATTATCGAGGCAATCCCGGCAGGCTGGCAACACCCCGAGTGCTGTCAGGCGCGCATTGTCCTCGAAGACGCTACCTACACAACTTCCGGGTTACGAGAATCTCCGTGGGGTATGTCGGCTCCGCTCAAAGTCTTTGATCAAATCCTCGGCACACTAAGTGTCTATTACACCCAGCAAATGCCGATTGAAGACGACGGACCATTCCTCAAGGAAGAACGCAAACTCCTCACCACTATCGCGGAACGACTGGCAAGCCACATTGCCTTCCAGAAAATGCGCTCGGTCTACAATCAATATAATACCGCGGAAAAAGAACTGGTTGAGCATGCCCGCCCTGAATGGCGCGTCGTGCTTGATTTGCTTAGGCGAACCGATCGCAATCTCTTCCTGACGATTTCGAGCAAGATGCTGAACTACCTTTGTTGGAGCGGTGTCGAAGAGGCCAAAGTATTAACGCAATACTATGACCCTGAACAGTCGTCCGATGCAGCTTCGCTCCTGTCAGACTCCAACGTCCCGCATCGCAAACGCGTCGCACTTCAGGGCAATGATTTTATCAGCGACGAAACCTTTAAGATTGCCTCCGATAATCTAACGCCCGCCGAAATCCTTTCCTTCATCCAGAGGTGGATTCAACAGGACAAACTTAGCTTTCTGATCAAAACCTTGGCGAATATCAATACGCCGCTTTCGGAACTGAACGAAGCAATTCGCCGTTTTCATCGCATGGCGCCGGAAGGAATTGATATTCCGATTAACACCAAGCGCGGACTTCTGGTATCGCTCATTCGACGCATCTTCTCCGAAGACCTGCAGTATATCAACATTGCCAAGAACTACACTGATGTCTACGACATCTTCGAGTTGCTGCAAAATGTGATCTATCTCCCGGGCTCACACGGAAAGTTGGGTGGAAAAGCCGCAGGCATATTCCTCGCCGGACAAATCTTAAAGAAATCTGTTGAGAGCGACCCATTGCTGGCGCACATCAAGACTCCAAAAGCCTGGTACATCAGCTCTGACGTCGTCCTGCACTTCATGAGCTACAACAATTTCGATGAAGTAATCGAGCAGAAGTATAAGGATGTTGAACAGATTCGGTTGGAATATCCCAACGTCGTGCAGACTTTCAAGAATGCGGTGTTTCCGACAGAAATTCTGAAAGCGCTCTCCGTCGTGCTTGATGACTTCAGCGATCACCCCCTGATCGTTCGCAGTTCAAGTCTTCTCGAAGATCGCGCCGCCGCGTCATTTTCGGGAAAATACAAGAGTCTCTTTCTGGCCAATCAAGGGACGAAGGAGGAACGTCTTGAAGCTCTGCTGGATGCGATTGCTGAAGTGTATGCCTCCATATTTGGACCTGATCCGATCGAGTATCGCGCCGAGCGCGGCTTGCTCGATTTTCACGAAGAGATGGGCATCATCATCCAACAAGTGATCGGAACCAAAGCCGGTAAATACTTCCTCCCCACTTTCGCGGGCGTGGCGTTTAGCCACAATGAACTGCGCTGGTCGCCGCGAATTCACCGCGATGATGGCTTGATCCGAATCGTGCCGGGACTCGGTACCCGCGCTGTTGACCGCACCAGCGACGACTATCCCATCTTGATTTCACCGGGACAGCCGGGGCTGCGGGTTAATGTCACCGTCGATGAAATGGTGCGCTATTCGCCCAAGATGATTGATGTCATAAATCTGGAAACCAACACTTTTGAAACCCACCATATTGATGAACTGCTGCATGAATTCGGCGATGAGATCCCGCTGATCGACCAAATCGTGTCAATCGATAAAGGCGATCACATTCAGCGCCCGCTTGGCCATATCGACTTCAATAGTGAACGCTTAGTCGTTACCTTTGAAGGGCTGTTGACCAAGACGGATTTCATTGCGCAGGTTCGATCAATCCTTAAGACTCTGGAAGAAAAACTTGGGACTCCGGTGGACCTTGAATTTGCTCACGACGGCACCGACTTCTACTTGCTCCAATGTCGTCCGCAAAGCCACTCCGATGACAGCGCGCCCGCGTCGATCCCAAAAGATGTTTCACCGGAGAGGATTATTTTCACGGCTAATCGCTATGTCACCAATGGAAGGGTGCCGGACATCACGCACTTGGTGTATGTCGACCCGCAGAAGTACGGCGCAATTAAGGATCGGCAACAACTGTTGTCGGTGGGTCGCTGTATCAGTCGACTAAATCAGATTCTGCCGAAACGACAATTCATTCTCATGGGACCCGGCCGATGGGGTAGTCGCGGCGATATCAAACTTGGCGTCAGCGTTACCTACTCGGATATTAATAATATCGCAATGCTGATCGAGATTGCTCGTCAAAGTGGACACTATGTTCCCGACCTGTCCTTTGGAACTCACTTCTTCCAGGACCTCGTGGAAGCGAAGATTCGTTATCTGCCGCTATATCCCGATGACGGTGCAAATATCCTCAATGAAACATTCCTGCAACAGTCCCGCAATATCCTGCTGGAGGTATTGCCTGAATTCGAACAGCTCGTCGGTGTAGTGCGGTTGATCGACGTACCGCAAAGTGCTTCCGGACAGGTTGTCCACGTACTGATGAACTCCGATCTGGATCAGGCAATCGCCATACTCGCTGCCCCGCGTTCTGTTGTGCAGGGTCAGTGGGAAGAGCCTCTTTTGACCGGATCATCGGGTGAACACTATTGGCGCTGGCGCTTCAATATCGCCGAACAGATTGCGGCGATGCTCAATCCGGTAAGATTTGGCGTCAAAGGATTCTATGTCTTCGGTTCAACTAAGAATGCCACTGCCGGTCCGGGAAGCGACATCGATCTGCTGATTCACTTTGCTGGAACGCCTGAACAGAGGCGGGAATTGGAAAGTTGGCTGGACGGTTGGAGCCTTTGTTTGTCGGAGATTAATTACGAGCGAACCGGTATGAAGAGCGAACGAATGCTCGATATCCATATCGTTACCGACCAGGACATTGCCAATCAGGACAGCTACGCTCTCAAGATTAGTGCCGTTACCGACGCCGCTCGCCCCCTGCCGATGGGGAGAATTGCAAAGTAGCACCGGATTTTCTCAACCGACATCACCCTTAAGCTCGCGGCGAGCCAAGTCGACCCTGCCCGGATCAAAGTAGACTACGGCCAATTCAGGACCGTCATGAGCGGCCGAAAACATTCGCGTGCGGCCGATTTCGTCCTGCCACGATCCGGTCAGACGTGCTGACTCATGAACATGTCCATGCAGTGTCAAAAGTGGCTGCCGACGCTCTATGAATCGCCTTACCGCTATCGAGCCAACAAATAAGTCGAGATTGACACCTTCGATGCATTTTCCATCCAAATCGGCGCGGTCAAGCTTCGTCTGATAAGGCGGCGTGTGAAAAAGAAATATTGATTGAGTCATATCCATCCCGTTGCTTAAGCCCTTGAGATCCTTCTCAATCGTCGAATATAGAACCTCTTCAACTGTGAACGACTTCGAGTGTATTCCTTCTTCGGGAGCAATGCACCCTGCTTCGAGAAACCGCGACACATCATATCGTTCCCAGTCTTTAAGCATGAACGGCGTCGGCGGTACAAATGAATATCCAAAAATATTTTGTCCCGCGAATTCAATCATCCGATTGTGCATATAGTGCCACAATCCCAATTCGTCGAGATCACGCATGACTTGCTCCAATGATGCGCCGTCATCGTTTCCCATGATGACAAATACCTCCGGATAATTTTCGCCGAGATTCTTGCGGACTTCCTCCAGCCGCGGCGCAACAAATTGCGTCAAAAAGTCCCGATTTCCCCGCTGCTCCGAAACCATCGCGCTGATTCCCGATGGCAGTAAGTCTCCCCCGATGAAGACTGCCATTGGCTTCTCCTGCTCGATTGCGGCA
>CAUJJY010000203.1 GCA_963205155.1 Candidatus Zixiibacteriota bacterium
TTTGTTGCCGATTATGATCCGCGCACGAAGATTCTGCATTATGCTAACGCCGGTCACAACTATCCGATATTGATTTCGCGCAACGGCGATGTCGAACTTGACCGCGGCGGCCTGCTGTTGGGAGCATTCCGTGATGTCGCCTATGACGAGGGAGAAGTACAGCTGCAAAGCAATGACATACTTTTCCTTTACACGGACGGATTGAACGAGTGTATAAACAACAAAGACGAGCAGTATGGCGAAGGGCGAGCAGTGGACCTGATTAAGCTTCATCATGCCCTGACGGCGCCGGAGATACAGCAACGGATAATTGATGACGTTCATGAGTTCGCGGCACCGATGGCGCTGCAGGACGACATGACGCTGGTATTGTTGAAGGTTCATTAGAATGCAAATTAAGGATCCGATTTCGAGTTTCACTTTCTGTCCCAAATGCCGGGCGGAACTGGTCCTCGAAAATTACGATCATCGGCTACGCAAGAAATGTGCTTCTTGCGGTTTTGTCGATTATCACAATCCGGTACCGGCAGCCGGAGCGATTGTCGTGCGCGACGGCAAACTGCTGCTCGTGAAACGCGCGGAGAATCCTTACAAAGGTGACTGGTGTATTCCAGCAGGGTACATGGAGTGGGATGAATCTCCCAGTCATTGTGCCGAAAGGGAATTGAAAGAAGAGACCGGTCTTGAGATTCGCGCCAAGTCGATCTTCGAAATATACAACGGCACGGACGACCCGCGCACGAATGCAATATTGATTCTATATTTCTGCGATGAGGTCGGGGGTGAAGCCATTGCTGGTGACGATGCGGCCGAATTGCGATTTTGCAGCCTAGCTGAGATACCCGATAATATTGCCTTTGAGGCGCATCGGCAGGCATTGCGCGACTTGCAGGACCGTTATCCAGGACTACTGAAATAGGATGAAGATGTTAACACCGAGAATTCTGATTGTCGTACTGGTATTGTTGGGAAGTTTTGCTTTAGCGGAAGCGCAGACACAGCCTGACGTGAGAATCTCATTTGATAAGAAGCAGTGCATTATTGCTGTTGACACCGGATCTGCAGCGACCAATATCTCATTTGAATTCTCGGAAGTACGGATCAGCGCGAACTCGGTCTCAGTCGGGTCACACCGATTGATAGCGGGGGACAGCCTTTTTGTCGGCGAATCGGTAGTGGATCTCTCGAAGGTTGCGGTTTTGGGTGTAGTCCAGCGTGAGGGGCTTTATGACATCTCGCTGGGCGATGCGGCTTCGACATCGCGACGGGGACGTGCGGACGCCAACCGTTATGGATCTTTCTCCCAGCTCAAACTCGCAACCGGGGAATTCATTCGTGGCAGTGCGTTAATTGTCGGCGGCGAATTGGAATCGAATGCTGAAGTCAACGGTTATGTTATAGCGTTGTTCGGCGATATCAAACTTGGTGCGACGGCGACCTGTCATCGCGATGTGTTGGCGGTTGGCGGACGGATTCAGCGTGATCGCAAGGCACGGATTTATGGGGCATTTCAATCCACGGAGTCATGGAAACGGTCGGATATATTCAGACGAAGACAACGTAATTATGGTTATCAGCCGATGACGTGGTCGAAGGGGATGTCGTACAATCGCGTCGACGGTTTGACGCTCAATGCCGGTGTCGCGTTCCAATCAGAAGAGAACTTTGTTCCGCGGTTCTTTGCCGAAGTGGGTTACGGCGCGTCGTCGAATATATGGAAATATCGGCTGGGTTTCGATCATCGATTCTTTGACTATCACCAACTTTCATATGGCGGGGCTGTCTATCGCCAGACTAAGACAGCTGACGACTGGATCTGCACCAGTGGCGAGAATACGGTTTATGCTTTATTGCGCCGTGAAGATTTCCGCGATTACTATCAAGGCGAGGGCGCTGAGGTATTTGTCGAACAGCAGATCAATGGTCGTCACACAATTCGCGCGGACTATTTTGTCGAAGTACTTGATTCCATGCCGGCGCATCCGCGACTGTGGGCTCTCTTTGGCGGCAGCAAGGATTTCCGTTCGAACTTCTCCTCTATTGCCGAAGGAGAGCGCGGAATCGGTCTGCAGGCATTTACAGATCACGAGGCTGCATTGAAGCTCAATTACAAGTACCAGAGTGTACTGGATCCTGAACGCGGCGCTCCGCAAGGCTGGTGGCTGGCGTTTCAATATGAACACTCGTCCGGTGCGATTGCATCTGATTTCAATTATGATCGCTACACGATTGAAGCCCGGCGTTATCAACGGGTGAACGAATATCTCAATGTCAATGTGCGCGCGATTTACGGAGAAGTCACCGGAGCTGCACCGATCCACCGATTGTTCTACTTGGGCGGTATTCGCACTTTGCGAGGGCACGAGATCAAACAATACCACGGCACCGAAATGGGACTGATCAATGTTGAATATGTGATTAATCCTAACCGGACGATCCTCGATTTTGCCGCAGTTGCTGATGTCGGTGGTGTCGGGTCAGGAGAGCGTTCCTTGTCGGAGTCGCGTTGGCGCGGGGACGTCGGAGTGGCAGTCATAATCGGTGAGCTGATCCGCTTTGAACTCACCCGACCTTTTAATAGCGACACAAATGATTTGCAGCCCAGCGTCTTGATTGGAAGGTCCTTTTAGGGAATCGATTACTGTATCTCATCTGTTTGTTGCTGTCGTACCAGCACTGTGTTTCAAATTGCATCACCTAGTTGGCGCATTGTCTGCGCAATTCCTTTCCACCTATATCTACCCTGTGACTTCTTTCATACCCATTCCCGCGTTTGGGCAGTTAACTAATTGCCGAATCATCCGATACCTAACATGACGACTTGGACAGATAATATTTTGCGTCACCGAGGTATAGACTATGCCGTTTAATTCAAAAGATTCCAAAGGACTGGAACGAACCGACAAGTTTATCATTCCGGTAAGCGAAGAAGTCGATAGCGAAGACGCGTTGTCGAGTTTCGAAGACTTGTTGGAGAGTGGGGCCAGTTCAATTGCGGCAATTCACGCCGCCCGACCGCATCTGGAACCGGCGAAAGCGAATTCGACGGAAATCAACAATTACAAGACACTGCTTGAGATTGCAGCGTTTGTCAACAGTTCACTGGTGACGGATCAGATTCTTCAGAATGTGATGAAACGCGCGATCGAATTATTGAAGGCAGAACGCGGATTTCTGATGCTGCTGGACGAAAACAACAAGCTCCAATTCCGCACAGTCTATAATCTCTGCAAAGAAGAACTCATGCAGGAGGACTTCAAGTACTCCGGCACGGTTGCCAATCGCGTCGCGGCGTCCGGTGTTCCTGAATATACCTCGGATGCCCAAAATGACGAAAGGTTCTCCAAGCAGGAGTCGATTCGCAGCTTGAATTTACGCTCGATCGTCTGCGTGCCCTTGAAAATCCAAGAGAAAGTCATTGGCGTCATTTATCTCGACAGTTCAAGCGAAGGCCGTCTCTTTTTTGAGAGCGACCTTTACCTTTTCGAATTATTCGCGACCCAAGCGGCCATTGCGATCAACAACTCGCGGCTGTATGAGCGCATCCTGCGGCTCAAGCGGTTCAATGAGAATATCGTAACCAATACTCCGGTCGGGCTAGTTGTGGTCAACGGCGAGTTCAGCGTCATTACGATGAATGCTTCTGCCGAGCGGATATTCAAGAAAAGCGGTCAAGCCGGCGCTTCCTTTGCCTCGTTGTTCGAGAACAACAACGTCGAACGCTGGGAGCAGAGCCTGAAGAACGTGCTTGCAACGGGTGTGGCAGAGAATCTGCCGCGTTGTTATCTCACGTTTGGCGACGAGGAAAAAGTGGTGTCGTCAAAGATATCGCCGCTTGAAGATGCCGACCAGCATGGCCGCGGATTGATCGTTGTACTTGAAGATATTACCGAGAAGACAATTCTGGAAAACTATGTGACGATATCGGAAAAGCTTATCGCCAAGGGTGAAATGGCGGCTTCGATCGGGCACGAACTGAACAACTTCCTGGCGATCATCTCCAACAATGCCGAATTGCTGCAGATTCGCGTGAAGAAGAACGAATACGATAAACTCGATAAGTCGGTTCAAGCGATTCTTGATAATATTAGCAAGATCAAGCGCTTTACCGACAACCTGATGGATCTTTCGAAACTTGATCAGGAACTGGTCAATTACAATATTAATCACTTGATCGACGATCTGTTGTTCAACATCAAGTCGCAGCAGCGCTTCAAAAAGGTCGGCTTCGTGGTCCGGATGAGTCCCGAAATCCCGGATCTGGAGATTGATGTCGGCCAGATTCAACAGGTGTTTCTCAATCTGCTGTACAATGCGGCAGACGCATTGGAAGGATGTTCTGGTAAGAGCGAGATATTGCTGACGACACGCCGGGAAGGTGAGAAAGTTGTGGCGACAGTACGCGATTCCGGCTCCGGCATACCGGCAGAGCATCTTGAGAAGATATTTGAACCGCATTTCTCGACCAAACCGCACGGGCATGGGTTGGGGTTGTCGAATTGCAAACGCATCATCGAGAATCACGGCGGAGAGATTTCAGTCCAGAGTAGATCGGGAGAGTACACTGAATTTAAGATCATACTGCCGATAAAGCGATAGTACGCCGATATGGAGCCCAGGTTTCCCGCATCGTCACTCCTCGACGGGGCGCAACGTATCGGAGCCGGCGGATACGGAATTGTCTATTCCGCCAATCACGCCAGGTGGGGCAAAGTTGCCGTAAAAGTAGCCGTCAATGCGGACGAAGAAACCCGTCGTCTTTTCCTGGCGGAGTACTCGCGCCTGCGCAGTTTTCGCCATCGCGCCATTCTCAAAGCCTACGATATCTTCTATCTTGATGACCGTCGCCCGGCAATAGTCATGCAGCTATGTGACGGCGGCGATTTGTATCAGGCGGCTGATCCGCTTCCGGTCCGCGGACGATTCCACTGTCTCGGCCAGGTGCTCTCGGCGATCGAATACCTGCATTTGCTTGGCCTTACCCATCGGGATCTCAAGGGGGAGAATATATTAATCAGCACGACTGCCGGCGCGCAGCTCTCTGATTTGGGATTAGCGGCGGCAAAAAGCGACGAAAGCCGCGAGCGGGGGGGGACGCTTGAGTATATGGCGCCGGAAGTGATCGCCAACAAGGGCGCAACAATCGAGTCCGATATCTACTCGTTGGGAATCATGCTCTACCGGCTCGCAACCGGGACCTTGCCGTTTGAGTCATCTGATCCGGTGCAGGTCATTTCGCGGAAACAACAACCGGATGCATTGCCATTGGATTCGTTGGCGACTTTGGTGTCGCCACGCTTTGCAAAGTTGGTGCGTCAATGCATCGATCCTGATCCAGGCGAGCGGCCGAAGAGTGCTAAGGATGTCGCAGGGCAACTGATAATTGACAAGCTAGCCAACTCGTCAGATTTTGGCGCACACAAGTTCGCCGATCTTTTCCATCATTACATTTACAGTTACAACGCCGGATTCTGTATGCAGGAATTAAAGACTTTGCCGCGGCATCTTGAAATTGTTCATGAATTTCAGGACAACGCTGCCGAATTGAGTGAATCGATTTCGGATTTTCTCAAACAGTCTGGTCTTATTGTCGCCTCCTCCGATGCAGGGCTTCAATTTCATCAAGAAGGTCAGTCCGAGGCGGGCAGGATTTTCATGTCAGCGCGGGCAAGCGACGGACAATACGTTCGGTACGCCGAACTGGATCGCTTCGCATTTGATGCGATACTTGGTAAAATCATCACCAAAGAGATTGATACTTCAACGGCAGATCTAATCTACGAGCTTTCGTCAGGCAACCTGGCATTGGTGACAATACTGCTGAATCAGCTTGAGCAGGAAAATCGATTCGACGTCAGCAGCAGTAAACTCAAGTTGTCTCCACTGGAGCGGTCGTATTTTCGACCAGAAGATGCATACTATCAACTTGCCGCGAAGATGTTGCCGCAACTGCCACCGCAATTGGCCGAAGTTGCCGGATTCCTGGCAGCCGACACCGGCGAATTTCCGACACCGGAACTTCTGGCGATGGGCCGCCTGTCGCAGACAGAGTTTGATGACCTGGTTACAAGCGGGTTGCTGCAGGCTCAAACCGGGTCATTCGCTCGCGGTTATTATCGGAGTTGCCTATATCACTCGCTAGACCGTTCAACTGTACAGCGTTATCACTTTGGCTGGACCAAGGTCATCGACGAAACTGACGAGCTGCCGCCTGCAACGCGCGAAAGGCTTCTGCTCCATCACCACTACCGGGCAGGAGCGATCCGGGAAGCAGTAGAAGCGGCCATGCGGCTGGCGGATCTTCGGCAGGATGAACAGGATTTGGAGGAAGCCGCCACGGTGCTGGAATTCGCTTGCAGTATGGAAGGCAATCGCGCAGACTTGCGGCTGTATGTGACAATGCTGATGAAACGGGCCGACTTATTGAATAAGCTCGGCGACTTCTCGGCGGCGCTATCAACCTATTCGCGCGTAGTCAGGTTTGGCCGTCGCATCGATTTCAACGAATTAGTGGCCGCAGCCTACAAGCGCCTTGGTGATGTCTACAAAGGGAAGCGGGATTACCGGCGCGGCAATCGGGCTCTGGACCGGGCGGTAGAATTCTACGGTGAAAAGGGCAACGAACTGGAACTCTCACACTGCTATAACAATATTGGCAATATCTGCTGGATCAACGGCGACCTTGCCGGCGCAGCGACAAATTATGAAAAGGCATTGACAATCCAACGAGAGCTGGGCGTCATGCGTGACATCGCGTCGACCTTGAGCAATCTGGGTTCGATTCGCTGCATCCTGCATGGATATGATAGCGGTATTCCGCTATTCAAAGAGTCAATTGAGATCAAGAAAAAACTCAATGACCTGCCTGAACTGGCGCGCACCTACAACAATCTGGCGGTGGCGTATTTCGAGTTGGATGAACTTGCCACGGCACATGACTACTTGAAACAGTCATTCGAGATCAATCAGAAAATCGGAGCAAATTCGGAGTTGCACTATAACTACGATAATTTCCATGAAATTGAGATTCGTCGCGGCAATTACAGCAAGGCACGGGAATGGCTGATTGAGGGCCTCAAGAATTCGGCGCGCGAGGCACATTCCGCACGCGGCGGGTTTATCACATCGTTGGCTGCACTTTCAATTCTCGAAGGGCGTTATTCCAAGGCGGGGGCATTGCTTGCCGCTGCACGGGCGCGAGAAGAGAAGGTGACGGATCGGCAGTTCTCGATGAGACTGGCGGCAACCTACGCTGACTATTTCTACTGCCTGCAGGATTACGGGCATGCGTACGACTATATCCAAACCGCCATCGAGTATGCGCAGAAGATCGGTGAGACTAAAGGCAATGCCATTTTCTTGATCAGGCGGGCGCGCATCGAACGCGCCATCTCTCGTCCATTGGCGGAAGTTCAGGCAACACTGGATGAAGCGGAGCGCTTTCTGGCGCCGCTCCCCGGCAAGCGTGAAAAGCACGAGTTGATTCTCGATTGCGCGGAACTGGCTCTGGTGACGGGCGACATTCGTGAAGTCGAGAACCGCCTGGCACAAGCAATCGACTATCCCGAGTTTGACGGAATTGTGACGTTCCGAGCGAGACTATACTTGCTTCGCGGTCAGTTTGAAATGCAGAGGGAAAATTACGGCCGGGCAATTCCGCTGCTCAATGATGCAGTGCTGGCAGCCAAGTCTTCGCGAATGATGGAGATGTTGTGGTATGGATTGCTGGTGCTGGGAGATTGCCAACGTCAGCAGAGTGAGTTGGAGCAGTCGCTGAAGTCGTACATTGAGGCATTCAATACAGTGAAGCAGCTTGCTGGCGAGATCACTGACAAGCGGTTACGGAGACTCTATCTGAAAGATAAACGCAAAGCACTATTAGGAAAGCGTCTCGAGGAGATGTCGTCACTGGTTGCCTAAAAAGCAGAAGGACCGCGTTGCGGCGGTCCTCCATGCAAACCGGTTAAGAGGTCGAGTTACTGACCACCCTGGCTGAAACCTGCTGGGG
The DNA here is from genome assembly GCA_963205155.1 of Candidatus Zixiibacteriota bacterium. Classification (GTDB taxonomy): domain Bacteria; phylum Zixibacteria; class MSB-5A5; order CAIYYT01; family CAIYYT01; genus JADJGC01. The sequence continues at coordinate 8,009 of CAUJJY010000203.1, forward strand.
CGACTTTCTCCTCGAGCACTTCGATGATGAGATTATACATAGCGTCACCTCCTCCTATGAAGTTAAGGTAACCGGTTACCACGACACCGGCAACGCCGGTGACCTTCTATCAGTTAAGCCGACGACATCGGCTAACATTTCTGCTATGACCCAAAAAACCTACATCCGTGTATGGTTCAACTTTTATCTCATCAATAGCTTTAAGTTAACTGTTAAAGTATACGTTCAAAGTCCATATAAGTCAAATTAATTTTGGACAGGATTGGCTATTTCTTGGGTGCAAACTTGCACCAGAACAAACTCTGACACTATATGTAGTGTGACGTAGGCCAGTTTTCCCACGAGATATTGTGTCTGCTGACAGATTTTGTCTAAAACCAGGACCAAAATTCGAGCCGGAAAAATCGGGTAACCTTCCGCCAGGACAAACCCGCAAGTGAGACTTTGCCGCAGTCAACTTTGGCATACCCGGTCATTTCGGGTAGGAGGAAGTTGTTGGCGTTGGGAACGGTTGCGACCGCCATCAAACTCGGTGAGAGTTTGAGTTTGATAACTTTGCCAAAGTTCTTTATCGAAGGAAAGGCATGGACGCGCAACTGCATGTCCGACCCGGGCGACAGGATGTCCAGATCAGACTCATCGAGCTTGACTTCGACAACCAGTGAATCGGTGCGAGCCAGATGGAGAATGTCGTTGGGGTTGGATGTTCCGACCATTGTTCCGGCAAACGGACTCACTATTACCGACGCATTGAGTTGCTCATCCAAGTAGGCGACTCGGGAGCGCAGTTTCTCGATTTCGGCGTCGATCTTCTCAACTTCTTCGGCTTTGGGCGCAGAGCGTAATAGCTTTAGCTCAGACTTACGCGAATTCCACACGGACGTCGCAACGTTGAAAGCCGCCGAGGCTCTTTCAAATTCATCCTCGGAAATCAACTGCTGTTTGTGAAGCTCCTTGACACGATTGAGTTCCTTGCGCGCAGCCTCATATACAGCTTCGGCTTCCTTGATTTCAGACCGTTTGGTGGCAACGGCTTCGACTTTGGGATCGGAAAGCAGAAGGCGTCGATCAGCCTCCGCCTTCTTGAGATCAGAAGCCGCTTCAGCCAGGAGGCCGCGGTTAAGCGTCGAGTTGATTACAAGCAACGTATCGCCGGCGGCAACAGTCTCGCCGACGGAGACACTGGGGCGAATCTGGGTGACGGCATTATCCGACTGCGAGAGCTGGAAGAGCTTGGAGATGCTCTCTTCCTCGATGCCGCCG
>CAUJJY010000204.1 GCA_963205155.1 Candidatus Zixiibacteriota bacterium
AACTGCATCGGAAACAGTGATTGTACTACTATTATCAGCATCGCCCGGAACTCCGGCAATCGTCTGAAGCTGAATTGTGCAACTTCCCTCGCCACCATGCAAGTCGGTCGAAACTATCTGGTAGTCGAAGGTCTCCTCGGAGACCGCTGCAGTTGCGTCAACACTTAGCGCACCGGTTCCCGGGTCAATCGACACCGGAAATGACGGCGGCGTTCCCGACAACAACGACATTCCCCAATTGTGACTATCGCAAGTGTCCGCGTCATTGACGTTGTAATCAATGACCTTCGCAGTGCCTTGTTGAACATAAAGTACCGGTCGGCAGTTGTTCACCTCCGGCGACGCGTTTGTGCGATTGATGGTGAAGACGAACGGGACACCCCCGCAAGTGAAGTCGGCATACAAAAAGACTGTATCGACGATCGGATCTGCCCCACCGTCAGGAGCCAACTCATAGTAGCCCGACATTGTGTCGATGGTTCCTACTGCCGCCCCAAACGAAACTTCTCCACACATGAATGGATGCACTCCGTCGAAATCGAAAGAGTACGTCTCGCACATTGGCACTGCCACGGCAATCGGCGGCACTGTAGTAAAGACGGGATAACCACATGGCAGCACAACGGGACTGGCACAGATTGCCGGAGCCGATGGATCGCTCACTCCGTTGTTGGCGACGCCGTTAAATGTCGGTGCGTACTGCGCCACATCAGAAAACATCCATTTACCCGTTATCGGATGAACGATATTGTCAACGCAGAATTGAGAGGTCCCACTTTCGGGCGGGCCGACAAAGATCAAAAATTCAAGCTCAAACGAAGGATTTACGCCCGAAGGCGGGAGCGGGTTGTTCAGTGCCATCCCGCTAATGAAAATGTGGTCAGGTAACTGCGAGACATCTACTGAAATGCCAAGATCGAAGGCGTTGGTCGGATTATAGCTGACTCTTACAGTAGGGCTGGAAACCGGAAGAGTGCCGTGTGGTTGGATAATCCTCAAGGAATGATCGATCGCACTCAAATCCAAACCAATGGAGAAACTGTATAGCGGCGCGTCATTCCTAAACCAAATCCTAACTGGCCAAGGACCGCACGAATTAATGTACCCATCATAGGCATTCAAAAAGATCTCGACATCACCCACACCAGTCGCCATCAGCGATGAACACGTCGTAATGGAAAGCATCAACACCAACAGTGCTTTTCTTACATTCATTTGGAGCCTCCCTCTAAATAACGAGCTTTGGAGGACAAGGATTTCTTGCGCCATATACGGTCTCGCAACTTGGGTATTATCGATATTTTAGTATACGCTTTGCTTCAGTTGTTGTCAAGTGTAAATGCCCTTCAGCGCGCCTTCCGTGCGCAGCAGCTACTCCCTCAGCCCAAACTGTAACCCATCCGCCCAGTCAGTACCGTACCAATCTCCCCTCTCCCAGCGGGAGAGGGGTCGGTGGTGAGTGCCTTAAGGTTGTAGGTCGGGTTCGCATCCCGCCTCAAACGGCGCGAACCCGACACCCGGTAACCCACCCGAAGCGAAGCGCAGGGTGGGATTCTTCTCAAACTATGTCATTCTGAGCCGCTACGCAGGCGAAGAATCTGCTCCCTTTACCCTGCGCGGCACGCATCCTCGTCTGCCCGTCAACATAGACTCCCCTCTCCCGCTCGCGGGAGAGGGGCAGGGGTGAGGGCGTCCCGAAGGTCAACAATATGAATCTAGTTGGCGTCTGGTAAGTAACTCCGTGCTCGCCACACCACCTCGTCTGCACGTTTCTCTCTCACAGCGGGAGACGGAAGCGTGAGTGTCCCAAATCCTGTAGCTCCCCTGTAGAAATTAATCCCTGCACGGTATAGTAGAGGCCGCCGTTGCCTCCGAAAACGGGGCGTTGCTCCGTCGAGTTTAAGGTTGCAGACGCGACCGGCTATGTTCGCAAAGGCCTTTGCGGTAAAACAATACCGAAACCACGTAGCTGTAGTGACTCCCGCTCGAACCCATCTCCGGCTCCACCGGTGCTGGTTGCCCCCGTCAAGACTGTCAACGGCGTTGTGCGTCTCAAGGCGCATCATGATCGCGATCAGCCTTCCAAATTTGAACATGTAGGAGAATTCAATGAATCAGAAATCACGAACCACTCAATAAAATAGCCGACCCGCAGTGTAACGGTCCACAACACCAACACTGCAACCGAGGCATAACGACTTCCCGTTGAGATAAGCAACCCAACTTTCTCCCTTGATAGAAAGTTGGTCACACCTTACCTTGCCTATCCGAACAAAATCGATTCGCTCAATCATTAACCGATCGGGAATCGCATCATGAGATATTTCGTTGCCCTCAAGATCATCGTCGTTATCACGTTGACAATTCTCGCGACGCACACATCCGCCGCCGAGGTTCTCTATGCCCGCTACCCGGCGCTGTCACCTGACGGCAAGAATATCGCCTTCACTTATCGCGGCGACATCTGGTCGGTTCCCGCCACCGGTGGCGAAGCAACCCGCTTGACCTTGCACTCCGCCGAAGATATCATGCCGCACTTCTCTCCCGACGGTCAATGGCTGATGTTCAGCTCCCGACGCTTCGACAACTACGATCTCTTCATCATGCCCTCATCCGGCGGCGAAGCCAGACAACTCACCCTCCACACCGCCGACGACTTCGGTTCCGGCTGGTATCCCAACAGCGACAGTGTCTTGTTCTATTCCGAACGCGATGGCAGAAGCGACATCTTCAAAACGGCAATCACCGGCGGAACGGCGATCAAGTTGACCGGCGATCATCTCGAGCGCGAATACGACGGCAAAATGTCTGCTGACGGCCGCTTCATGCTCTTCACCAACGGTTCCGGTATTTCGCGCTGGTGGCGTCGCGATTTACGCACCGCCGCCAACACCGACATCTTCCTGCAGGATCGCAGCAATAAGCAATTCACATCAATTCGCCTCACCGATCATCCGACCCACGAAATCTGGCCGGTGCTCAATCAATCACGCAACGAGGTCTACTTCGTAGCCAACTACGACAACACCTGGGCACAGATCCACAAAGTCCCGATGGATGGCGGCGAGTCCGTCAAGCTGACCAGCTTTACCGACGACGGTGTGCAGTGGCTCAACTCCACACCCGATGGTTCGCTATTGGTGTTCGAGCAGGGATTCAAGATCTGGATCCTTGATCCTGCGACCGGAAAGACCACACAGATCCCGATCACCATCCGCACCGACGAGCGCGGCAATCTCGCGGTGCGAAAAATTCTCGATAACCCGATTCAGTGGTATGCTGTCTCACCCGACAACAAGAAGATTGCCGTTGTCATGCACGGCGAGGTCTTTGTCCTGCCCGCCGAGGACGCTGTCGAGGCGCGTCGCATTACAACAACACCCGCTCGCGAACACCACGTCGCCTGGGGCAGCGATTCGAAAACTCTTTTCTTCTGTTCTGATCGAGAAGGAGACTATGCTATCTATTCCGCTGATGCCTCCACCGGAATCGAGAAGCGCCTGACCTATTCCAAGGAAGCGGAAATGAAGCCGTTGCCGTCTCCCGACGGTAAGTATCTTGTCTTCTACCGCGGACTCGACAAGATCATCCGCTACGACCTCGCAACCGGCAAGGAAGAGCTTTGGATCGAAGGCGGCTTCCACGACTTCTCTCTCGAAGAGACCATGGAATACGCCTGGTCTCACGATTCGAAGTGGCTGGCATTCACCATGGTTGGACCGACCTATGAGTCCGACATCTGGGTTGCCTCACTCGATGGACAGAAACAGAACATCTCTAAATTCGCCGGCTACAATTTCCGTCCGCTGTTTTCTGCCGACGGTAAACTTGTTTACTTCACCGGCACACTATATGATCAAACCGAAACCTTCAAGGTCGTTCTCACAGACAAACCGACAGAGTTTTTTGAGACTTCGCTCGATAGCCTGTTTGCACCCAAAGCAGGCAAAGACTCGGTCAAGACTTCCAAGTCTGACAAGAAGATCGAGCCGGTGCAAATCAACTTTGATGTCATAGAAAAACGCCGTAGCCGCGCCTTCGCGCTTCCCGATGACAATCGCTGGCCGGTCTTGACTAACGACGGCAAGAAGTTCTATTTCGTGGCTTCGCTCCTCGGCAAGTCGGAGATCTGGTCTGCCAATGCTGACGGCGATCTGGAGTTGAAACAGATAACGACTTCCGGCAAATCCAAATCGCATCTAGTGCTCAACGCCGAAGGCAAAAAACTCTACTACCTCGAAGACGGCAAGCTCAAGAGTCTCGCCACATCTGATGGCAAGTCCGAGACCGTCTCATTCAAAGCCGCAATGGACATCGACGCCAACGCCAACTATCGCCAGAAATTCTATGAGAGTTGGCGCATGCTCAAGAATTACTTCTACGATCCCGACTTCCGCGGCACCGACTGGCAAGCCACGCGCGATAAGTACGAGCCGATTCTCGCGCATATCCGCACCGAAGAAGAGTTCCGCAACCTGATGCTGGAACTGATGGGCGAACTGCGCGGCTCGCATATGGACTTCG
>CAUJJY010000205.1 GCA_963205155.1 Candidatus Zixiibacteriota bacterium
TCTTCATTGTAGATTGCATAGTTGTAAGCGGCCGCCGCTTGTAGGCGAGTGACCTTCACTGAACGGAACAGTCCGGTCGACGAATTGATCACGCTTGACAAAAGAGCGCCAAGCTCGGCATGTAGGTCGTCAAACTCCGTCTGAATGCCTTCGATTGTGCCGTCACCGTCGATATCGCGAAGCTTCCAATCATCAAATTTCGTGACTGACGGCTGCCCTGCAGGTTGTGGCCCATATGCGGTATGACAACTTGCACAAACACCAACAAGCGTATAGGTCGTGCCATCGTGAGATTCAAACTGCATATTGAAGCTATGACCACCTACGTCGTAGCCGTCGTGCTGGGTCGGGTTGCCCATGTGACAACCAATACAACCGTCGCGGACGACACTGGCGTGAGTTGTGCTGGTGTAGGTGTAACCGGCAAACTGATAGCCGTGTGTACCCTGCAGCATATCGCCCTGCGGACCGTGGTGCGGGCCAAGACGCGAAGACAAGGTCACGCTGTCAGCGGTTCCGAGATCGGTCGCGAGGCTGGTACGCGAATGGTGGCAGGTGACGCAAAGGTTGGCAGCACCGTGGTCAAACACAACGCCGTTCTTAAGAGTATACGGCTCGGTCGTGCGCAGAGAAAGATCGCCTCTCTCGTGTGGTGCATGGCAGGTAAAGCAATGAATCGAACTGACCGTCGATTGAGCATCGGGGTCCTCTTCACCGGTTGCAAGCCAATCAAGATAACCTTGATGATTGTGGCACTGCTGACAATCTGAACCCGGACGATTGGTGTAGTCGATGCTGACACCGGAAGCGTGGAACGAATTTTCCCACTCGCCGCGTGCTTGCAGCAATGCGCCGTCAAAGCTGGTTTCGCCATGACAGGCGAAGCAACCGTTTACACTTTGGTCGGTGTTGGCGACTTCGTTGACAATTTTGCGCTCGCATCCTGCGACCAGCGCCATCATCGCTACTAAGGCGACGACTAAGAGTGCATTCAGGATCCTCATACTAAAACCTCCTCTAGAACGATAATCCTCTGATTAAACTAACTTCTATCATATTGGCGGTGTAGTACTCATCCCACACCAGGAAATCATCGAAATTGTAGGCGCTGTATTTGCATTCGAGGCGATAGTCCTCGAGGAAGCGATACGACGCCTTCGCTGTAATATTGAAATGCTCGACATCCAGATCGCGCTGACTGCGATAGTACTGCGCGCCAAACCCAAGCGTTAAACCGCGGTATTCCTTGGTCGTGGCATCACCAAATACCAAGTGGTCGCGGTACTCGAAATTCTCAACGGTATTCTCGTAAGTGCCTTGAGTATGGGCATAGCCGACATTGAGATGTCCGTACTCGCTCACGTTGAACACGGCATCCACCGCATAACGATACATGTCGGTCTTAGTGTCAAGTTGATCATTCTTGCGGATCATGCTGGTCATTTTGTAGGCAATCGAGCCGTATTTGTCGTTGCGATACTTGAGTTGGAACCGGAAACGATCGCGGTCTTCATCCCCGACAAAGCGCACGCCGTCTTCGACCTCTTCCTTGCGATTGCCGTATTCACCGCGGGCATCAAGACCCTTGGTGATGCGGGCAAAGGCGCTCAAATAGATCGAGTTGCTGCGCACTTCATCTTCGAAGTCGTCCGTGACATCAAATTGATATCCGGCAGTAACGCCGAACATCTGCGGTTTCTCCCACGACACGTAGCCGACGTGGCTCATGTTGTCGGTCGCTACGAAATCGGAATCCGATGATGTGCGATCAAGAATGCCGACATACTTCAGCGTAACATTTTCCGGCAAAGCCACCGTACCGCCGCCGTAGCCGCGATTGTTGGAAATCATGAAGCCGCTCTGATCGAATTCGGTTTCATAGTGGCGGAATCCGCCGATGACTTTGATCCAATCATATTGCTTCAAGCTAACCAAGCCGTTGAAACGGTACTCGGTACGCTTTTGGTCGCGCGCTTCATCATTGTTATCAGTGAATTGGTCGCCGCGGTATTCGCCCAATACCATCGAGCCTTCGTAGTTGACCTGCGCACCGACATTGTAGTAGCTGCGCTTGTAGTCGACATCGACGGTGGCTGCAACCGGGGTCGGATCGAACAGGTCGGTCGTCGTGCCGGAACGCTCCATCATCAACACACCACCAAACAACTTGAGGTACTTCATCGGCTGGACGCTCAATGAGGCATGCTCCTTATGGCGACGCGTAAAGCTGGTACCGTCGAAATTGTAGATGCGGCGGAACTGATCGTGGCCAACCTTGACATCGAACAGTCCCGGCTGTGCCAGTGAGGCGCTCAAATTGCGATTGTTCAGGACAATGTTGTTCAAATCAGCGCGCATCAGCATGCCGTTATCAAATCTGTAACGGAATCCTTCCAACGACACTGTTGGCCCTTCGTAAAGGTTGAAGGTCGGATGATAGACACCCTGATTGCCCTCTTCATCAAGATAGATATAGCCGATCTTGACATCTCCTGATCCCGCCGCCAGTGACAACGAGCAAAGAGCGGCGATGAGAATGGCAATTTGCGCAAGAACCTTAAATGCTCTCATATTCCCCTCCTTACTTCTTTAGGTTGTCATGACAGCCGGATGCATAACAATTGGCGTAGAACGTCGTTGTCAGCATCGGGTCAAGAAACAGGCGGTTATCGTTGGAACCGTGGAATTCGGTATGGCAATTGACGCAGTCGATTCTGGTCGCCATTCCGGAATGAGCAACGCGATGTCCGGCCGGCATGCCGTGGCACTGCAGGCAGACGCCGTTTTCCGGCTGATTAAGCAGGCGTTCGTTCGGCGAGCCGTGTGGACTGTGGCATTCGATGCATCCGCCGCCGTCAACCAGATGATTGAAGGTAACCGGATGTTCGAAAACGTGCGGACCGGCATAATCAGAATGACAAGTCTGACATGCCCAATCGAATCCGGTCGCCAGCATCATGTCTTTGCGGTCCGACATCGAATGGCAGTCCTGGCATTTGACGCTGCCTTCGTGAAGCGGATGCGCCGAGCGTGCGCTGAATTGGGCAATCACCGTCGTGTGACAGGTCGCGCAATATTCTTCGGAGTCATCCTTGACCAGTCCGGCGTTCATGTTGCCATGAACCGAATGACAAGTGGCGCAATCGAGCCCCGCACGTCCGTGTGGATCAGTCGTCACCATGGTGGTCTGATGCTCCCCTTGGTGGCAACTGGCGCACAAGTTGGCCTGTGCCGCAAAAGCCAATTTGCTCGGCACCGCCGGCTTGTTGACTTCAGGGTCGTCCAAATGTTTTTCCCAGTCTCCATGACACCCAACACAGGTCACAGCCATTCCTTTGGCTGTCGCCGCAGTCAGGGCGTGTTTTGAACCGAGAAGATTGTCTGCCTGGTCCTGATGGCAATCGAGACAGGCGGCATTATCGGCGGTAGCGTTGTCGGAAGCCACTAACTTCCCACTTACCATCCAGCCACAAAGTCCCAATCCTATCACGTCCAGAAGCAAGACTCTCGCGGTTCGGTACATGTTGATTTTATTCATATCAACCCCGTTAATGAGTAATTACTCCATGTTTTGAAAGTGGATTCACGATGTCCGAATATGTGAAAACTATCACAAAGTCCTCTTGTTTAACGTCTCGCATATAACGTGAGTGTCACACTAGTGTCAACAAAAAAGTATCACAGAATTGTCATCTTTCTCCATTTTAGTTTAGATTATCGTGAAAACAATCACAAACTTGAGTGTCCAAGTAGCGATTTATCAGTATTTATGCGAGATTAATGATGTATAGAATAAGTGGCTAATATCAGATCGGCCGTTCCGATAGGAATAGGCGTCGATTCGAATGCGGGCAATAACTATCGCAATTCGTCAGATGGATTCGATTTCCCCGACATTGGCATATGTATAGTTCGGCCGATAGGGATACTGGTCAATATCGTCAACTTGAGTGACACCGGACAGAACGAGGATTGTATCCAGTCCTGACTGTATGCCGGCAATTATGTCGGTCTCCATGTTGTCGCCGATCATGACGGTAGTCTCGGAATGTGAATCAATCTTCCAAAGAGCTGCGCGCATCATATAGGGGTTGGGTTTGCCGACATAGAAGGGCTTCTTGCCCGTAACCCGCTCAATTGGAGCGGCCAAGGCGCCGCACGACGGAAATCCCGAGGGACCCGACACATCTGGATTTGTGGCAATAAATCTGGCGCCATGGCGAATCAGACGAATCGCTTTTTCAATCATCTCGAAATTGTAGGCGCGGGTCTCCCCAAGCACTACAAAGTCCGGGTCTTGATCGGTAATCTTGAATCCTTGTTCGTATAGCGCGTGCGTTAATGCGCCTTCGCCAATCACGAACACCTTGTCTCCTGCTCCCTGGCTTTGCAGAAAGGTCGCGGTGGCCATTGCGGAAGTATAGAAATGTTCGGGTGGTACATCTAAACCGGCGTTTTTCAAGCGATGACTCAAGTCTGCCGGTGTAAGCGAAGGATAATTCGTAATGAACAGGAACGGTGTCTTGCGCTCCAAAAGGGAATCGACAAATTCTTTGGCGCCTTCAATTAAGTGGTTATCCCAGATGATGACGCCGTCCATATCGCAGAGAACTGATTTGTTCTTTTCCAGTCTTATTGGCATAATCCCTTGTCCGTTAGATGTTGATAGCCCACTTGGACAGCAAAATAGTGCATCATTTAGCTAAGTCAACAAGTACAACTTCGTTATCTTTTTCGAGCTAACTCAAGTTCTCGTATGGGAATCCGAAGGATTGAGAGGGGTTTGGCCAAAAAAGATTTTGCGTTTGCCTCATTGGCGCGTCAAATTGGTGCCGGCTTTGTCGGCGCATGACCCGGTTTGGAGCTCACGAATTGACTGTTATGACATTGAGGGCATTAGTTGCCTGTCTCATTACTCTCTTGGCGGTTTATCCCGTTCAAGCGCAAACGCTGGGCATGCGTCATCCTGCGCCCTCGCCTGACGGCAGCAAGATTTGCTTCGGTTACGAAGGCGATCTCTGGGTGGTATCCTCCCAAGGCGGCAATGCAACGCGGCTCACTGTACATGTCGGGTATGAGTCCTTCCCCGTTTGGTCTCCGGATGGAAAGAACATTGCCTTCTCATCGGACCGCAACGGCAATTTTGATGTATTCGTAATGCCTGCTTCTGGGGGCAAGGAAGTTCGATTGACGTGGCACTCGGAAGACGATTTCGTTTCCGGTTGGTCTACCGACAGTCGCCGCATACTATTTCACTCGCGCCGTGACCAAGACTTCGAGCAGGTTTGGGAGATTGCATTCACAGGTGGGCGCGAAAGACCTCTTACACAAATCGAATCCTTCTTTGGGACCAAGACAACCGACAACGAAAAAGTGATCTTCACTCGCGGTGCTATTCCGTGGTGGCGGAAAGGTTACCGCGGCAGCGCCAATTGCGACATTTATTCCAAAGACCTGAAATCGGGAGACATCGAGCAATTGACGTATTTCAGCGGCAACGACCTGTATGGTTGCATTGTCCCGGGTTCTGCAGAGTTGGTCTACCTATCAGACTCCATTGGAACCTACAATCTATTCAGAAGAAATCTTGTCGGCGGGACTGTGGTGCAAATGACGAATCATCGCCTCGATGTTCATCATCCCTGTCTATCCGCCGATGGATCTTTGATTGCCTATGAATTGGCGGGTGAAATCTACCTCTACGATCTCAAGTCGCTCCAGGGCAGGAAGCTGTTGGTCCAGGTTGTCAGCTCGGACAAGATCAACGATATCACATTGTTCAGCGCTGATTCCGGTCTAAGTGATTTTGTAATTGCACCTGATGGCAACTCACTGGCTTACATTGTCGGCGGTGAAGTTTTTTGCCGTTCATTGGGCGACGAGGATGAAAGGCGCCTGACGACATCGGTCGCAAGTGAGCGAGACATTTTCTGGGCAGAAAGCGCACGACAGCTGGCACTGGTCAGCCGAAGTGGCAGCAGTTTTGCTATTCAACTACTTAGTTCCAACGACACGCAGCGTCCTTCGCTCCACACAACCCACGACTTGAGTGTCGAGATACCGGTCAAATCGGACCAGTCGCTGCGATCGCCGCAAATATCGCCGACGCAGGCGCGGATCGCCTTTGTCCGCGGCGAAGTGCAACTGGTAGTTACCGACCTTAGTAAACTGACGGAACGCACTATCGCCGACAAGAACCCCATTGGTGATTTCGCCTGGTCGCCGGATGGGCGATATATCGTGTTTACACAACGGGACGGAAATTGGGACAATGAGCTATTCATCGGCGACAGTGAAAGTGGTGCGATTGAGAAGATCAGCACCGCGCAAAGCTGGTATCGCAAACCGCGGTTTTCCTCCGACGGCAAACTGATCTACTTTATTGATGATGGCGACATCTATTACCTCTATCTGGACAGACAGGTTTCCGAGATGACGCATTCACAGCGCCGGGAGTATTTTCGTTCGTCTTCACAACCATCATCGCGCACAGCCTCGCCGGTAGCCATTGATTTTGAGGCCATTGGCAGCCGATTCCGGCGTCTCACTGAATCGGGCAATATTATTGATGTCGTTATTGCGCCGAATTCCGAAGGATTTGTCTTCTCCACGGCGAATGACGAGATTTACCAGCAGCGTATTGAAGAAGCCCGCCCGCAACTTCTCACCGACGCGATATTGCAGCCACGCGGGATGCAATTTCGCGGTGAATCCAACGAGTTCGTAGTCTCTGATGCTGCCGGTCGGCTCTATTCGATCGACACTGAAGATGGTATGCCACATCGCATTGCTTACCGTGCCGAATGGTCCGTCAGCCGGCGCGAACAGCATCGCCAGATATTTGATGATGTGTGGGGCGAAATCAAGAACCGCTTCTACGACAATGCACTCCACGGCACCGATTGGGAGACAGTGCGAGAAACCTACGCGGCCCGCATCGAGTCGTACTCCGAAGTTAATGATTTCCACGACCTGCTACGCGAAATGCTGGGACAAATCAACGCCTCGCATCTGAACATCTGGCCCAATCCTCGCGCTGGTCGTGAGACTGGGATGCTTGGCGTTTTCCCCGACTATGAAGACAATTCTGCTGGAGTGATTGTGCTCGAGGTCCTGCCGGATTCACCGGCGGCTCGCAAAATTTCGCAAATACAGCCACTGGATAAGATCACAGCAATTGACGGGACAAAACTTGAAACAGCTGTAAATTACTTCGCGCCTCTCGAAGGCGCATCCGGACATGAAGTGAAGATTGACCTCATTAATCGCGGCGGCATTACCAGATCGGTATTTCTAAATCCGGTCTCGCAAGATGAGTATCGAGATCTATGCTGGCGCGCCGGTGAAGCGCGAGCACAAAAGGCAGTCGAGTTGCAGTCCCAGAACCGAGTTGGATATGTAGCTCTCCAGCAGATTTCTGCCGCCAGCGTGATGCAATTTGAGGAAACTCTCAAAGGTCTCTCACAGAATAAGGAAGCTTTAATCATTGACCTGCGCGGCAATTCCGGCGGCTCCGAGCATGATCGACTTATGGCGATTTTGGCCCGCAAGCCATACATTCAGCATCGTCCGCGACTTGGTCAGAGCGGCTCCGACACGCCGTGGGCGTTCTCCGGACCGATTGCCTTGCTGGTCGATGAACGCACCAGTTCCGATGCTGAAATCGTCACGCAGGGATTCAAGGAACTGGGTCTGGGTGAGGTAATCGGCGTGACCACCTATGGCGCGGTGATCGGCACCGAGAAGAAAGTCATGGCTGATGGTTCGGTCCTGAGCGTCCCCACCGTCGGGTGGTACACGATGTCTGGCCAGAACCTGGAAAATCAGGGAGTCTCACCTGACGTGACGATTCAGCAGGACCTCACTAAGGCTGACCGTGGTGAAGATAATCAATTGTCGGAAGCTGTCGCTCAGCTGATCGGGAAGCTACGTTAGGTCAGGACTCGCAATTTGGCATACTTTGCCAACAGCTTTTTAGTACCGGCAAAATGAAAACGAACTTCAACCTCGGTTGAATCTCCGGAGCCACTGCGCTTCAATACCGTGCCTTCCCCCCACCTTGCATGGGCCACAGAACTGCCGACGCGAATTGCCGCAAATTGATCGTTCTGCATCGTCATCACCGATTGTTCGAAATCAGGGTTTAACGCCCCATACGCATTCATCATGGTGTGGCGCTCGGCAACGACAACCTCATCGGGCAGTTCGTCCACAAATCGCGAGCGAATTGACTGCCTGCCACCCAGTCGCGCCCGCGTATTCGCATAGGAAATGAACAGCCGCGTCTTCGCCCGCGTCATGCCGACATAAAACAAGCGGCGTTCTTCTTCGAGATCAGCGGGATTTTCGAGGCTTCTTCCGAGTGGGAATAGCCCCTCCTCAAGCCCGGCGACAAAGACAGCTTCAAACTCCAGTCCTTTTGCAGCGTGAATAGTCATGAGAGTTACTGTGTCGCTCTCGCGGTCCCAATTGTCGAGGTCGGTATAAAGCGAAATCTCCTGCAGGAAATCCGCCAGAGTGGCTTCCGGTCTCTCTGTGCCAAAGTCACCTGCTGAAGAGGCCAATTCGGCGACGTTGTCAAGACGGCCCTCATTACCGCTGGGATCGTTGTCTTTCAGATCCTTATTGATGCCGGATCGCTCGGCTACCAAGGTGAGAAGCGGCTCTAACGGCAGAGTCCGGGACATTTCCTTGAAGTAGGTCAGCATCTCAACAAATTTCGCGAGCTTCACAACGACTGTTCGACCTAGATCCTGATTTGCGCCCTTGTCGGCAGCAAGCTCATACAGTGAGAGGTTCTTGGTCCTCGACAACTCTGCCATGGCTGCAACCGTCGTGTCGCCGATGCCGCGCTTGGGATAATTGATGACGCGTTTGAAACTGACGTCGTCCTTGGGGTTTTCGATCAGCCGCAGGTAAGCCATCATGTCCTTGATTTCCTTGCGCTGATAGAAGCGCAGGCCGCCCACAATGCGGTAGGGGATGAACCGCCGTTTGAGCGACTCTTCAATGGCGCGTGATTGGGCGTTGGTACGATACAGGATGGCGATTTCGCGGCGAATTGTTCCTTGCGCAATCAGAGTCTCGATATTCTCGCAGATCTTTTCAGCTTCATCGCGATCAGTCTCAACGATCAACAGCGTTACCGGCTCGCCTTTGTCGCCGACAGAATACAGCGTCTTGCCTTTGCGCATCTGATTATTGGCAACGACGTCCGATGCAGCTTTGAGGATCGTTTGGGTCGATCGATAATTCTGTTCGAGACGAATTATACGACAGCCCGGGTAGTCCTTTTCAAAGTTCAGAATGTTGTCGATGGTTGCGCCGCGCCAGCCATAAATCGACTGATCTTCATCACCGACTGCAAAGAGATTCTTGTGACTCGCCGTCAAGAGTTTGGCGAGCATATATTGGGCGTGATTGGTGTCCTGATACTCATCGATCATGACATAGTGATACTTGTTCTGCAGACGTATGCGCGTTTCTTCGTCCTCGCGCAGGATTTTTACAGCATAGAACAAGAGATCGTCGAAATCCACCGCCCGCGCGGCGAATAACTTCCGCTGATATAGCTCATACACGCGTGCCACTCGCTCGGTGATGAAGTTCCCTGCCATCGTCAGATACTTGGTTGAATCGACCAATTGCGATTTGGCGTCGCTGATCTTGCCGCGCACCATTGCCGGCGCGGTGGTCTTAATATCCAGGCCTAATTCGGTGATGCTTGTCTTAACCAGGCTCATGGCGTCGTCTTCGTCGTAAATAGTGAAGTTCTTCGGCACCCCGATGTGATCGCCGTAAAATCGAAGTAGTAACGATGAGAACGAATGGAATGTCGAAACCTGCATACGCCGCTGGTCGATAGCCGTCAGTTTCTCAATACGCGCCTTCATTTCACCGGCTGCTTTATTGGTAAAAGTGACCGCCAGAATTTGCTCCGGCGCCGCGTGTCCTTGCGCGACCAAGTATGCCACTCGCGATGTTAGTACGCGAGTCTTGCCGGAACCGGCCCCTGCCAGTACCAACAGCGGACCGTCAACATGTGTTACGGCCTGATGTTGTTCAGCGTTCAGGCCGCCGAGGATTTTGTCTTGACCATTCATGGGTTGCCCAATATACTGGTGACCGTTATCATGACAAGTGAAACTTTGACGAGACTTCGCAGTTCATCCTTATGAAATCAAGCTCAAATAACAATCGTTTCTACGAACAACTTGCGCCGGTCTATCACCTCAAGGTTGACTGGAGCAACCGCAGCGCAAAGGAGAATGAACTGTTCGGCCTTTTGATCGAGTCACTCAAACCGGCATCGGTTCTTGATCTTGGCTGTGGTGACGGTGGACACGCTCCGCGCTATGCCGAGGCAGGAATACGCTATTTCGGTATTGATAGTTCAGGTAAGATGATCAGGTCTGCCTCGCAAGCACATCGATCTCTTGCTGGAGTCTCTTTCTCAACCGGCGACATGGCCAAGCTTCCGAGCGACACCAAGGGACGATTTGATCAGGTCATCATGTTGGGTAATACCCTTCCGCATCTGTTGACCTCCCAAAGCTTGAAAGCGACACTGGCAGGAATCAGTCGTTCATTAACAACAAACGGCCATTTTATACTGCAGACTGTCAATCCCGGAAAGCTGACGCACAAAACGATCCATTTCTTGCCGCCGAAACTGACGGGCGAAGTTTTCTTTGCACCGTTCTATCTCAAGCAGGGCGATGGGTGGGACTTCTATATGCCAATCTACCAACTAAGAAATGGCACCGTAGCTGCTACGAATATCTCGTCAACTCGCTTGAAGTTCTGGACCAAGCAACAATTGGTGGAACAAGCTCGCGATCAAGGGTTGAGATTTGTAGCTTCTTACGGCAACGCCAAACTTGAGGCGTACAGCGCCTCCAAGAGCGAGAACCTGATTCTGATTTTCAGAAAGTTGGCCCATGCCCGAACTTCCCGAGGTTGAGACTGTCGTGCGTGGGTTAAACGCGCAGGCCAAGGGTCTAACCATCAAGACCATTCCACATATTGCCGAGCATTTAATGCGACGCGACGAAAAGCTACGGACATTGGTGGGAGAGACATTTGTGAATTTCGACCGGCGCGGCAAGTACATCATCGCTGAACTCTCTTCTGGCCGAAAGCTCCTGATACATCTGCGCATGAGCGGACGGATTCTGTTCATAAATCGAAGTGAACGCCGACAGAAACATGATCACTTCGTGTCGACGTTTGAGACCGGCACGGAGAAGCTGGTCTTCCGGGACACGAGGAAATTTGGAGTCCTGGAGTTTCTGCATGAGAATCAACATGGCGGGTTCCAAAAACTCGGGATTGAAGCCACCGCGGTAACAGCAAATGTATTGACTCACTTGCTTGCCGCGACCTCTCGTCCGATTAAGGCGCTGCTTCTGGATCAATCAGCACTCGCCGGATTAGGGAATATCTATGCCGATGAATCGCTGTATCTTAGCAAGATTCATCCGCTGAAACCCTGTAATGAATTGGAACCGGAAGAGATCGGCAATCTTGCCATAAACATTCGCAAGGTATTGCGGGCGGCGGTAAAGAAAATGGGGACGACGTTCGACAGTTATAGTGGAATCAATGGCAATCCCGGTGAATATTCGCGATACCTATGTGTGTATAATCGGGAAGGTACTCCCTGTAGTCGCTGCGGTAAGACGATTGTTAAGATTAGAGCGGCTGGGCGCGGAACTCATTTCTGCCCAAGCTGCCAGCGGCTAAAACCTGCAAGAGGAAGAAAGAGATCGAGATGAAATTATTGATGATTCTGGTGTTGCTTGTTCCGACACTTCTGTTCGGCCAGTCGGTCATCCCCAAGGCAGTCAATGAAACGGTGAATATCACATCGCGCATCAAAAAGGGTGATTTGCAGCGATACGAAGTGTGGTTGGAGACTCGCGCGCTTGCAGAAGACTCTTCACCACGCACTTACAAGCGAGATCTCCTCGCCTATTCGCAATATTGTGTAAACAACACTCCCGAGAAGGGTCTTGAGTATAAGGTCACGATCGATTCCTTCTCCGTCGGATTTGGCGGTTCGCCAGATAAACCCGATTATCGCCTTCAAACCGTGCGTCAATTGGATGGCTATCCAGCTACTTGGCAATTGACACGGGCAATACCCAAGAAGGCCGGCTGCTTTGACTTGGGACTGACTATACCCGACTCGCTGATCTATGTCGAGATCTTTGAGTTTTCGGAGGTCTACAAGTATGCGCGCCTCATCGAACAATTGCGTTACTCCGCAGGCTCGCAGCTCACCAAGATAGGCGATTCGGTCAGGATTGCCTTCCCCGATCCCATTTGCATGAAGGTCGAAAAAGTCGTCATCGATTATAAACTGAAACTGGCGCCGATGATTGTGGAACTGACGGGACTCACTACCATGCATAATCGCCCGTGCGCCATTGTTTATATTCGGCCCACAGTATCCCCGCTGAAGATCGAATATTGGGCTGGTCCCACGTCTTCGTATTTCTGGGATGGATCATTGACGATATCGGCAAGCTTCCTGGTCGCACTTGACGACGGTGATATCCTCGCCGCAAAAATCACGGAAAGAGGAGATGCGCAGATCACCGGTCCGACCGGCAAGACGGCGCCGAACCACAGCTTGAAGTCGATGGAATTTCGCCAGCTGAACTAAGCCCGCAGTTTGGTTTGTCTGACCATGCCGTCAGGCTGCTTTTCGGGAGAGCGTATCTTCGTCGAAAGCCCGCGAATTTTCTGAACATTTTTGAGAATTCTCCGTAATTACTTCACGTGGAAGTCTGTCTATTCGGATTTGCCTGCGTTTTGTCCTTTGACAAAGCACGACTGATCCGGTAAACTAATTCGAACAATTTTTCAGTTAGTGGTTACGTGATTCTCAACAATACCTTTCTTCGTTTCGAAAAAGTTCAACGTCCTATAAAACCCACAACGAATCCATCGGAGGAATTACTATGCGTCGTACCATGATCCTCCTCGTCTTGTTTGCCTTTGCGGGCTCGATGCTGATCGGTACCGATTCAGCCGACGCCCGTTACTGGCACAACAAGTCGGGACAAAGCAGCGCCAAAAAGAAGCCGGAGGCGGCGGAGGCTAAGAAGCCGAAGCTGAAACCATTTGGCGAGGTCGCAAAGGGCCTTACCAGAGTACCCGGACTTTTCGATTTCTATGTTGATAAGGAAGAAAACAAGGTCTTGATGGCAGTCAAGAAGGACCAGTTTGACAAGATCTTTCTCTGCAATATGACTCGTTCTGCCGGTGACGGCAGCTTCTTTGATGCCGGTGCCCAGACCGGTTCCTTCCCGTTTGAATTCCAGCGGGTGGGCGATCAAATGCAGTTGCTGATGGTGAATCTGCGCGTGCGCGCCGATTCTACTTCGGCGATGTCGCGGGCTCTGGATCGTTCAATGACGAAGTCGCTGTTTGGCTCAACCAAGATTCTCTCGAATCCTGATACTGCCGGCGCCGTTCTCATCGACCCCACCGAAATGTTCGTTCAGGATATCGGCAATGTCGGTTACTTTGTCGGACAACAGGGCAAGACCGGATTCAGATTTGACAAGGGCAATAGCTTCTTCGGTGCGATTAAGTCGTTTCCGCAGAATTCGGAAATCGATGTCCATCTGCACTACAACACGAATCAACCGAGCGACGCCGAAACCTTGCCGTCGCCCTACAGCATGATTCTCGGGTATCATTACTCCCTTTCGACACTCCCGGAATCAGACTATCGTCCGCGCATTGCCGACGAACGCGCCGGATATTTCCTGACACTTTATCAGGACTATTCCGAGCTCGACAAGGACCAGCCCTACGTCCGCTACATCAACAGATGGCATCTTAAGAAGAAAGATCCCAGCGCGGCAGTTTCCGAACCGGTCGAACCGATCGTCTTCTGGATCGAGAACACGACACCGCCGGAATATCGTGCTGCAGTCAAGGCGGGCATTGAGTTCTGGCAAGGCGCGTTTGAAGCCGCCGGTTTCAGAAATGCGATAATCGCCAAAGAAATGCCGGACACGGCTGATTGGGATCCGGCCGACGTGCGCTTCAGCACCGTTCGCTGGTTTGTCTCGCCCGGCGCCGGCTATGCTGTCGGTCCGTCGCGCGCCAATCCGTTTACGGGCCAGATATACGACGCCGACGTTCGTATCAGCGCTGACTTTGTGCGCGGTATGTTCACTTACGCCGAGCGCTTCCTGGAACCTTTAGCTTATGGCAAATCGGAATTTGACGAACAATTGCGTAACCCCGGCGACGATCAATATATGCATGCCCACTTTGGTGAGATGTGCGACTATGGTCCGAAGTCGGCGGAGCTTGCCGCTGAAGGCATGGCCACTTTGATGTTGCGCTCTACTCTTGGCGACAAGAGCGAATTGACGCAGAAATATGTTAATGAATACATCACCGAACTGGTTGCTCACGAAGTAGGACACTGCCTCGGTCTGCGCCACAATTTTAAAGCGTCCGCAGCATTCTCTCGTGCCCAGCAAACCGACAAGGCGTTTGTCGCACAAAATGGCGTCGTCAGTACAGTAATGGAATATGCGCCACCGAACCTTGTGCCGGACGGCGTGCCGCAGCCGGATTTCTACACCACCAGACCGGGTACGTATGACAAATGGATCATCGAGTACGGTTACAAAGAAATCAATGCGCTGACGAAAGAAGATGAGTACGAAGAACTGAAGAAGCTGGCTTCGAAAGCGGGCGATCCGCTGTATGCGTTCGCCACTGACGAAGACTGCTTTGGCAATTCCTCGCGTGCGATTGATCCCTATGCCACGCAGTTTGATCTGGGCTCCGATCCGATCGAATACTGGAAGATGCGGATCGATCTCGGTAAGGAGATCTGGAGTAAGGTCGAGACTGAATTTGAACAACCGGGTTACAGCTATCAGAGACTGCGGAATGTCTTTGGCTATGGCTGGAGCGGATTCGCCGCTGGCGGTGCACAAATGGCTCGCTTCATCGGTGGCATCGAAAACAGCCGCGCCCGCATCGGCGACCCGGGCGGTAAGCTGCCGTTCACGCCGATTTCAGCGGCCAAGCAACGCGAGGCACTGAAGTTCATTGCTGACAATATCTGGTCGACCGATGCCTTCAACTTTAGCCCGCAGTTGCTGGCCAAGCTTCAGCCGGAACGTTTCCCGGACTTCAACTGGTCGGTGTATGAAATGCAGCGCATTGAGTACCCGCTCCTGAATCAGGTCCGGAACGTCCAGATCACTCCACTGACTTACATTTACAGTCCGACAACATTGGCGCGCGTCAATGATATCGAGAAGCTGTACCGGTCTGGTGAAGACGTTTACTCAATGACGGAGATCTTCCAAGATGTACGTCGCGCCATCTGGGCCGAAGTCACAAAAGGCAAGAAAGTCAACAGCTATCGCCGCAATTTACAGCGCCGTCATCTCGACATTCTCGTGAACATGGTCACCGACAAAACGTCACCGTACCCGGCCGATGCGCGCACCCTGGCACGCGTCGATCTGCGCACCCTCAAGGGCGCACTGGGAACGGCCTTGAGTGGTAACACGGATACGATTACGCGCGGACATCTGGAAGAATCACTGGCGACTGTTAATGCCGCCCTTGATGCCAGCATCAATCTCAAGATGTAATTGCTGAGACTCACGGAACGTTTTCAAACGAACCGCTACAAGTCAATCGCCGTCAGGGTCACATGCCTGGCGGCGATTTTGTTTGCAGGGCCGGCGTGAAAGTCGAGACTCAAACTCTGAATCTGAGGCAAAAAGAAGAAACCCGGCGGTCGTTCCATCGACGCCGGGTTTTCTTTTGAAGTGAACCCGATCTGAAAGAAGCAAGAACGGACTCTAGAAAGGCTTTTTTAGTTTTACAAGAATCCGCCCGGCCGAGCATGTCCGGGCGGATTCCATTCCCCACAACCCATCACTCCTGAAGATTGGTACCACGCACCAATGTGAGATTGGAGCAGCCGCTACTTCACCGCGACTGAATCACTTTAAAGCAACTGTCATGCCGACTTGAATCAAATTGGAACGAGTCAGTAACAGTAGCCCAATCAGAACTTTAAGGCACTGTTAATCAGCGAGTTACTGGCGCTCTTGCCTTCGCGCGGAAAAATGAAATCGTGGACGATTGGTAAAAATAAACCGGTTGGTGCGCGAAAACTCACGCGCCAACCGGTACTTTATCAGAAGAAAACTCTCTAAGTCATTGTCAAATATGACATTAGAGGAACGAGCGAAAAATCGCGCACACTACGGTGAGTCTCACGCAGCGTCAATGCGATACTTCTTCATCTTCGACCGCAGAGTCGCCTCTGGCAGTCCGAGATATGCTGCCGCACGGCGAATAATCCCGCCGCACGCAGCCAAAGCGGCGCTGATGACCGAGCGTTCAAATGCCGCGACTGCCTCGTTGAGCGGCACCGGTTCAGATTGCGTTGTCATCGCCGTGATATCCTGCGCCGGTTTCGTGAGCCGTGCGATCATCCGCAGACATACCGCCCGTGGTTCACGTTTCTCCATTACACAACACAGGTAGACTTCATTCCTTAGTTCGCGGACATTTCCAGTCCAGTCCGAGTCCTTCAGCTTCGCGTATAGAATCTCCAGGGTCTGTTTGTCAACATTGTGCAAAGACACCCCTTCGGCACGCATGAAGTGCTCGAATAAACTCAAGATATCCTCGTTGCGTTCCGCCAGACGCGGGACTTTGAGCGTCATCACCGCCAATCGGTAGAACAAGTCGGCGCGGAAATGGCCCTTTCTGACCGCTTCGTGCAGATCGACATTGGTTGCTGCGATGATCCTGATGTCAACCTTACGCGGAACAGTACCGCCGACGCGATAAAACTGTTTCTCTTCCAGCGCTGAAAGCAGTTTTACCTGGAGTCTTAGCGGTAGTTCGCCAACTTCGTTCAAGAACAGAGTACCGCCGGAGGCAGCCTCGACCATTCCAACTTTCGTTTCGACAGCGTTGGTAAAAGAGCCGCGTTCGTGGCCGAACAGAATCGTTTCTGCCAGCTCATGGACGATGGTGCCACAATTGACGTCAACAAACGGTCCCTTGTTGCGGGATGAGTGATGATGAATGTAGCGGGCAATCTGGTCCTTGCCGACTCCAGTCTCTCCCAATAGCAGCACGGGGATTTCCGAGTCGGCAATCGCGTCGACCTGGCTGATCACCTGGATAAAACTCGGAGCGGCGCCGACCAATTGAGCATTAGCCGGAGAACCATTGCCGTTGTGGCGCGGAGAGTCCGACTCCTCAATTCGTAACAACTGCAACGCTCGCAGGAGACGATGGGCTTCAGCGCGATACTCGCGGACATGGGCCGTTTTCACGGCAACCAATGACCATGCTTCATACGACATTGCCAATTCATAGCGAGCGCCGACTTCATTGAGTATCCGAATGATGGCGCCAAACTCGGAATCGACCAGGCGCGAATCGCCTTCGCGAACCGAGCTCATTGCCAAAATCCGCCGGCAAGCCGCAATCTCCACCCGTTCGCCGAGATTCTCGGCGGCAATGAGTGCATCGCCGGCAAAGCGGCGTGCTTCGGAGTAGTTGCCAAGACCGAAATGTGCTTCCGCGATCAACCTGCCGATTTGCGCCTGTTCGGTACCTGAACCGTTGGCAGAATTTGCCAGATCGAGCGCTTGGGCTCCGAATTCGATTGCCTGAGCGTAGTCACCCTGTAGCTGGGCTAACTGCGCGCGATATTGCAGTAGCGCTATGCGGTCGGAGCCATTATCGGTGGAGCCGAAGATTCGTTCGGCTTCAGCCAGTAACGATTCAGATTCAGCGAAATTGCGCAGGTGCATTTGTGCAAAAGCCTGCGAAAGCAGGGTGCGGGCGATATTCGCCTGATTCCCCTGCGAACAGTTGAGCTCAAGCGATTCCGACAAAAACTCAAGAGCGCGGTGGAATTCGCCACTCAAATTCAGAATTGTGCCGAGGTTACCGGTTATCATCGCTTGCCACTTCACGTCGTTAGCAGCACGCGCATAGTCGATCGCTTCCAGCAGATAGTCGATCGCTTTGGAGTACTGACCTTTGATGAAGTGAATGCGTGAAAGACGGTTTAATGAGCGGATGACCCCGATGGAGTCATCGATACGACGATAGGTCGCGATCAGATCGCGATACTCACGTTCGGCTTCGTTGATGCGTCCCAGATCTGCCAGACAGCGGCAGGCTGTTGATTGCAGTTCGGCAATAAGCAGGTTATCGTTCGTGCTTTTCACCTTACTGAGCGCATCCTGTGCGACGCCCAGCGCCTCTTGGGGCCGGGACAATTGGAGCAGTGCAATTCCCCTCATGGACAGGAGACGCACTATATCTGCGTTGCCCGAAGAAAAGTGCCCGTCAGCAGCCAACCCGGCAGTCTTGTCGATGACGTCTTGATAATGACGATCGTCAAGCAACTGACGCAATTCGATGAGCATCGCAACCTCAATGTTTGCGAAGGCTTGACTCATCGAATGTCACCTTTCTTGTTGAAGCTCATTGGCCGCGCGGTCTTGACAGACTTGGTTGTTGAATTTGTTTGGTTCGTGGTTTTGGTCGACAGGGCATTAAGCCAATCCGCGGGAATATCGATCGATATGATGATCGGTCCGAACGGAATGTTGATCCGCGCATTGTCCAGAGGATCGACCCACTGGTTATCGTCCTGCCACGGATGGGCGGTATTGTCGCGTGTATTTTCCGGGTACGGTGTGTTTCTTGCAGTCAATGGACTGATGGCGACCATTAGCAGACAAGCTATGGCGGCCAGCGAGATTAATGATTTGATCCTCATCCTGTGGAACCTCCTGATAAAGTTTGATTTCTCACTATGACAACAAAGGCAGACTCAATGCCCTTGCGACATCCTGTTTTATGCGTTTAGCTACACTTAAGACGATTCTGGCGGTGAGATGGAGTCAGGTAATATTGCATGCCCAGAGTTTGCTACCCGAGTATCCACATTTCAAAGATAGTTTCGAAACTGGAGTTTGTCAAGCTAAATTCAAACCCGCACTGGTCGATAACTTCATGAGAGGAGGTGAATTACTATGAAGAAAGCGCCCACTGACGCGATTGTTCAAATAGAAGGACATATCGTCGATTCCGATATTCTTAGCGAAGTTTTCGACCTGATCATCAAAGGTGGCGGGAAATTCGAGATTCGCGATTTCGTGATCGGTAAAACCAACATCGAGACCTCGGTGGCCCAACTGCGCATCAGTGCTCCCACGAAGGAAAAACTCAATCTCCTGCTGAACCTGCTCAATGCCAAGGGCTGTTTTGTCGTCACAGAGCAGGCAGCGACACTCAAGCGCGCCCTCAAAGATCAGGCTGTTCCCGATGACTTCTATTCCACAACTAATTTCCGTACCGAAATTCGTCTCAATGGCCGCTGGATCAGAGTCACTAATCAGCGCATGGACGGTGTCATCATCGTAACCGGCGGCAAGGCCGCGGTTCGCAAACTGCGCGAAGTCACAAAGGGCGAGTTGGTGGTCTGCGGGCTCAATGGTGTGCGCGTACATCCGGAATTCAAGTCACGTGAACGCGGTGACTTTAGTTTCATGTCGAACGAAGTCTCGTCCGAGAAGAAAGTCTCACTGGCGGTCGATAAAGTTGCGGAAATGATTCGCAAGCGCCAAGGCAAGCTGGTCATTGTCGGAGGTCCGGTTGTGATCCACACCGGCGCAGTCGAATCGTTGTGCCGGATGATTCGCGGAGGTTATGTCGGCGGGTTATTGACCGGCAATGCGCTGGCAGTGCATGATATCGAGAACGCGCTCTTCGGAACTTCGTTGGGAGTCGACACTTCGGCCGGTACACCGGTTGACCAAGGACATCGCAATCATATGCGCGCCATCAATCAGATCAATCTCGCCGGCGGCATCAAGAATGCCGTTCGCCGCAAGATTTTGCGTTCCGGAATCATGTACGAACTGGTCAAAGCCAAGGTCCCGTTTGTGCTGGCCGGGTCGTTGCGCGACGACGGTCCCCTGCCGGAAACGATTACCGACATGAATGAAGCACAGGCAGCCTATGCACGCGAGATCAAAGGGGCGGAGATGGTGTTGATGCTTTCAACGATGCTTCACTCGATCGCCACCGGCAATATGCTGCCCGCCTGGGTCAAAACCGTGTGCGTGGACATCAATCCGTCAGTGGTGACAAAACTCGCCGATCGTGGTTCGTCACAAGCGCTGGGAATTGTCACCGACGTCGGGTTGTTCTGTCATTTGCTTGCCGACCGGCTCTGCAAACAATAGAGTCTTGGTCTTCCTGCGATTACTTGCGATTTCGTTTTGACTTGAAACGCACGAGTGATTCTGATATTATCCTTCTTGAGCCCTGACGGAAGGATGAGAATTTAGAATTATGACGCTGCAAAACTATCTTGGCATACCGGAAGAAGACTCCCGCTACGAGACATCGCCCTACGTTATCCTGCCCGTGCCGTATGAGGGCACAGTCACATACGGCGCCGGCACTGCCTATGGACCCAATGCCATTATCGAGGCTTCTCGCGAAGTTGAGCTGTTTGATGACGAGCTTGAAGTCGAGTCATACAAAGTCGGGATTCATACTTTGACGCCACTGGAGACAACTTCACATGGCCCAGAAGCGCAGAATGAGATCATCTACCAGCGCACAAGGAAACTTCTCGCTGACAATAAGACCTTTTGCATGCTGGGCGGGGAGCATTCGGTCAGCTACGGACCGG
Source organism: Candidatus Zixiibacteriota bacterium (assembly GCA_963205155.1). Lineage (GTDB taxonomy): Bacteria > Zixibacteria > MSB-5A5 > CAIYYT01 > CAIYYT01 > JADJGC01. The sequence continues at coordinate 20,744 of CAUJJY010000205.1, forward strand.
TGCGAGCGTGTTTGGAGAAGTACCCTAATCTAACCGTGCTGCAGTTTGACGCGCATGCCGATCTCCGCGATGGATATCTGAACCAGAAATTCAGTCATGCCGCCGTGATGCGACGCATTCGCGATTTGACCGAAAAGACCGTCAGCGTCGGTATCCGCAACTATTCAATCGAGGAGCACGAGTACATCAAATCCGCAAAGGTCAAGATATTTTCAGCACGTGACATTCACGCCAATCCACGCTGGATCGACGAGGTAGTTGCTCAACTTTCCGGTGACCTCTATATCACAATTGATCTCGACGGCTTTGATCCGTCGCTAATTCCGGCAACTGGAACTCCCGAACCGGGCGGTCTGCTCTGGTATCCAACCTTGGAGCTCTTGCGCAAGGCGATTGCGAAATGTAATCTGGTGTCATTCGATGTCGTGGAATTGGCCCCGATCGAGGGGTATCACGCTGCGGATTTCTTAGCGGCGAAACTGATCTACAAAATCATCGGATACGATTCACAAAAAAGAATAACTGCGCGAATTACGGCAGATTGAAAGTACCGGCTCGCTGCCAGCCATCCACCCGCCAACCGTCCATCTCTTTGACTACGAAGAAAGTTGCATCTTCAGTGAACGTCTTACCAACGAAGTCAACCACCTTGAGTTGCACCCAATAGCGGCCGTTGTCGTCCCTTACTTCCTGGGTTACCACCTGATAAGCGCCAAGGTCGGGGCGCTGCTCGGAAAAGAACGAATAGTAGTCGGTTACGTTCTGAACATTCTGCTTACGCAGTTCTTCCTTCGCGTGCTGGGAAATCAGCATATACATGCCCGTCGAATTGTTGGCTTCCCAATGGCTAAGGTATTTGTTCAGGACGGCATCAGGATTCGATGTGTCGGTCTTGAACGCCTTCATGATCGCCAGCCCGATAAAGACGAATACTCCTGCCCACAGAAAAGTCTTGAACGACATACCTGCTTGCCACCTGTGAAATTTTAATTTTATATGTGCCGCAGAATTCGTTTTCTGCAAGCACGTGGATAACAAATCTCGAATTTTGCCCCTTAGTATATTAGTATCGGAAGGAAACTCCTTAAGATTTACCCCCTTTTCGCCCTGGTGTCTCAGACACCGTTAAGCCCATATATGGCTTGACGATTATCTGCCGATGGATATAATGGATCAACACTTAAGACCCACCCCCGGAACGACCGGGTTGTGGGGTAATTGCGTTTGTGCTAAAAATCTTGACTGACGGAATGATGATATCTAAATCCGCCGCGATCACCCTGTCGCAAAACTTTGCCAGTACGACGGCATTTGTTCGGCTGCTGGAACTGATCAAAGACAAAGACGACATCCAAATCGCCGGGCTCGCCGGGTCCGCAAATGCTTTTCTGATCTCTGAACTTCGTGCCCGGCTGAAGGCGACGATTGTAGTGGTAACGCCTTTTGAGAAGCTGGCCGCAAACTTGGTCGGCGATTTGCAGGAGTTGTGCGGAGAGGAATCGGTTTCACTTTTTCCGGCGTGGGAGGTCTATCCGTACGATTGGATCGCGCCGCCCCTGGAAAATACTGCCCAGAGACTTGAGACGATCTGGAAACTTGCCTCCGGCCAGCCGACCATAATCGTGACCACTCCGGATGCACTCCAACAGAGAACACTCACCCACCAACAATTGAAGGCAAGTTGTTTCGACCTAAAGGTGGGCGACGAGTACGACCTTGCCGAATTGGCTGCCAAGCTCGTTGAACTGGGTTACGAACGCTTGCCGATTACGGAAGAGGTCGGCACATTTTCGGTTCGCGGCGGGATCGTCGATATTTTTCCGTTTACTTCCGCCAACCCGATTCGCTGCGAGTTTTTCGGCGACTTCATCGACTCGATCCGCTTGTTCAGTGTCTTATCCCAGCGATCAATCGAAAAGGTCGAGAAAATCACGATCATTCCCCGACGCGAGATCGTCATCGATCAAGAAAAGCTGGAAGCAATCTTCGACTCATTCGATCAAGCTACCGCAGACCTGCTTCATCAAAAGTGCTTGAGCGGTTTCGACCTTCCGGGTCTGGAGTGGCTGGCGCCGCTGCTTAAGATTCAACAGAGCAGTCTGCTGGATCATCTCCCCGCTGACGCCGTATTTTACTTGACCGACCAGCCACTCATTGAGGAGCGCTTTGATCGATTGATGCACGACGCTGAATCGCTGTATCAGGACGTTCGAGCCTCTTTTCCGCTCGCACCAACACCTGCGGAGATCTATCTCTCACCGGAGTCGATTCAAGAATATATCCGGGCGAAGAGACACATCGTCGAACTCGCGCTTGGAACCTCGCAAGACGGTGTAAACTTCGGATTCAAGGAACATCCGTCCTTCAACGGTCAGATTTCCATTCTGCGTGGCATGATCGATGACTGGCTGAAAGAGGCAAAATCGATATTCCTCTTGAGCGACAATCAACTCCAGAAGGAGCGGCTGCTGGAGCTTCTGCCGGAATATGCCGAACGCGTCCATTTCGGGGTCAGCGGAATTCTCAAGGGATTT
>CAUJJY010000206.1 GCA_963205155.1 Candidatus Zixiibacteriota bacterium
TACCGAGCACTATCTGCGGCGACTTGCTCTTGATGACCTCAACAATGATCTGCGCGTAGGCGTCATCTTGAAACTGATCCAACGAAGGATTCTCGACAGTATAGCACACGTCGGCGCCACAGCTGATGGCTGTCTTTGCCAACTCCGCAGTACCGCTGCCGATCACCAACGCGCCGAGCTTGCCGCCCAGTTTGTCGGCCAACAACCGCCCTGCAGTCAATGCTTCAAGCGATGCACCCAACAGCGTGCTGCCTTTTTTCTGCGCAAATACCAGTACTTTCAAGTCGCTCATGTCAATTCTCCTTTATCAGATTCGCCGCCATCACCGCCGCATTATACACCTTCACGAACGGCGCTTTCGCCTTCATGGCCGCGCTAACGACATCTTCATATTCCGGACTGAATTTACGAATATCGCCCCCGAAGTAGAACTTAATTTTTATCTCACCGAACTCTGTCTGGACGGTCTTAAACTCATATTGCAGTTTCCACCTCGACTCGTTACGCATTCGCACTCCGGCCGTCGAGGATTCCCGCAACAGCACTCGTGCCAGCGCCTCCGCCGTTGCCTGTTGCCCGATCACGGTCAATTTGTGCGCCGGACGGCTCTTCTTCATCAATATTGAAGCCACAAACACGTCCAGTGCTCCCGTCTCAAATAACCGCTGTTGCAGATGCCCCATCTGCTCCGGTGTCGCGTCATCAATATTGGTCTCGATGATAGTCACTACATCGCTCTCGAATTTTCCCGATGCCTCGCCAATAATCAGACGCAGAAGATTAGGACGGTCCTCGAGATCCATCGTCCCCGCGCCATATCCACTCTTCTCCACAACCATTTCGTATCCGGGCGCAAATTCCGCCAATTCTGCGATCAGCGCCGCCCCTGTTGGTGTCGTCATCTCCCGGCCATTGTCTATTCGCTTCACCGGAAATCCTCTAATGATCTCCAGCGTCGCTGGTGCCGGCAGCGGGATCACACCATGTGCGGACTTGGTCATGCCGCTCCCCAGCAGAATCGCCGAAGCATACAACTTCTCGATTCCCAACTTCTGCAACCCGGCTATCGTGCAGACGATATCGCATATTGCATCGACTGCGCCAACCTCGTGGAAATGCACCTTCTCGAGTGGAATCGCATGCATCCGCGCTTCTGCCTCGCCAATCCGCCGAAACACGGCGATCGCTTTGGCGACGATATCTTTGTCAAGTCTGGAGTCGTTGGGAATCGTCTCAATTGCGGAAAGATGACGATGTGGCGGGTCGGTTTCCTCCGACTCAAACCTCACTGCGACACCGTGAATTCCCTGCTTCTTCACAGACGAAGTCACCAACTTTAGACCGGGAATTCTCAATAGGTCCATTTGCGACTGCAGGAATTCGACCTCGCATCCGGCATCAATAATCGCGCCGACCAGCATATCACCGGCAGCGCCGGAGAAACAATCGAGATAGCCAATTTTCATCGTGTGCCGAGTATCCTCAACGCCGCCATTGCCGCGCCGTAACCGTTATCGATATTCACCACCGTCACTCCCGACGCACATGAATTCAGCATCGCCAGCAATGCCGCGATCCCGCCAAACGACGCCCCGTATCCCACCGAAGTCGGCACCGCAATCACCGGCACATCGACCAAGCCGCCAACAACCGACGGCAATGCACCCTCCATGCCCGCGACAACAATAATGACCTTAGCGCCCTTCAGAGTTTCCGACCCGGCAATGAGTCGATGAATCCCGGCTACGCCGGCATCATAGAACCGATCGGGCACATAGCCCAGCGCTTCGCAAGTCACAGCGGCTTCTTCTGCGACTGGAACATCAGACGTCCCTGCGGTCACTACCAATATTCCCGAATTCGTCTTCGGTTTAGTTTTCCGCTGGTATGCCGCCTGCGCGATTGGTGAATAATCAAGGCCCTTCAGTGACTTCTTTATGCTTTGGAATTTCTTTTCATCGATTCTCGTGATGAGTATCTCCCCTTCGCGCTCCAGTATCTTTTTTGCGATCGCAACGATCTGCACTGCCGACTTTCCCTGCGCAAATATCACCTCGGGAAATCCGCACCGACTCCGGCGGCCGTGATCTACCTTGGCAAATCCGAGATCTTCAAATTGTGTGGCGTTTAGTTGTGCCAGTGCATCAGCAACACTCACCTTACCCTGCTTGACCTTTTCCAGAAGCTTCCCTACCGCAGCCTGGCTGGTCATGCCGCCTTTTCCTGGAGCTTGGTCAGCGCCTCGGTAAGATATCGTTCGACTTCAGCATAAGTATCAACTTGGAATAACTTCTGGTCGATCCGTTTCCGCCCGCTGATATACTGATAATACCAACCAATCAGCTTGCGCGCCCTCCGAATACCCGGCCCTTCGCCGAAAAGCTCTACCATCTTTTTGACATGTTCGAGACAGACAAGTACCCGTTCCTGATTCGTTGCCGGCGCGGCCGGAGTGCCGGACTCAAGCAGCGATCTGATTTCCCGGAAGATGAACGGGTTGCCCAGTGATCCAGAAGCAATCATCACTCCATCACAGCCGGTCTCCTTGATCATCCGAATTGCATCCTCCGCCGTCCAGATGTTGCCGTTGCCAATGACTGGAATTTTCACCGACTGCTTGAGTTCAGCAATGTGATCCCAGTGCGCTTCGGGCAGGAACATCTCCGACTGCGTGCGGGCGTGAAGCGTGATATATGCCGCACCGCTTTGTTCGGCGACCTTGCCGATTTCGACGTAGTTGATCGACTTTTTGTCCCAGCCGGAACGGATCTTGATCGAAAACGGGATTGAAATACGCTTAACTGACTCCTCTATTATTTGACCGAGTAGCAATGGTGTCTTCAGAAGTGCTGCGCCCCCATTCTTGTCGACAACCTTATGCACCGGACAGCCGCAATTCAAATCTGCCGAGTTAAATCCCTGCTGTTCAACTACTTGAGCCGCATGAGCGACCGCTCCCGGGCGCGTACCGAACAATTGACAGCCAACATTGGTTTCGCCCTCGTACAAGCGCATCATATCCATCGTCCTGCCGTTGTCGCGTATAAGCCCTTCAGAGGCAATCATTTCCGGAAAACAGTAATCCGCGCCCATCCGCTTGACAATCGAACGATAGGCAATGTCCGATACTCCCGCAAGCGGGGCTGCGAAAACAGCGGGTCTATCTCTCAAGTTTAGCGGTAGCATACCGAAAATATAATGGAATACGGGAAGAGCGGCAAGTCATTTGCAGAGAAGCAGAAAGCGGAAATCATCTGCGACTGCCGCATTTTCTGCCATAACCGAAAGTAACATCTGTACGAAGGAGCGTCTTCGATGCCGGAGATCATTGTCAAGTTCGCCGACAAAGTCATCGAACGTGTAGTGACCGAGAAGGATCACATTAGCATCGGCCGCACTTCTGACAACGACATTGTCTTGGATAACCGCGGCATATCGCGCCGACACGCCCGCATCGACTTCGCCGACAATCAGCCAGAGCTCATCGACCTCGATAGCCTCAACGGCACGTTCGTCAACCAGATGAAAGTCATCAGGCAATTTCTGCACGACAACGACAAAATCACTATTGGTAAGTTCGATCTTATCTTCTTTCAAGACTCGCACTCATCCGCCAAGATGTCCGACATCGAAGAAACGGCGGTCTTAGATACAAAGCGACAAAGAGAAATGACGCAGGCAGAGAAAAGCAATCCGCTGGAAAACCTTATGGAGACCCGGCCGATACCTATTCCTCTGAATAGCGACAGCAAGACTGATAGAAAGGAGCATCGCTAACATGCCGGAAATCATCGTCAAATACGCTGACAAGGTCATCGAACGGGTGGTGACCGAGAAAGAGCGCATCTCCATCGGCCGGACCTCCGAGAATGACATCATCCTCGATAATCGCGGCGTTTCCCGCAAACATGCGCAAATCGAATTCTCCGACAAGGGCGCCCTGATCATTGACAATGACAGCCTCAACGGCACCTTCGTCAATCATCGCAAGGTCAACGAGACATTTCTGCAGGATCACGACACAATCACCATCGGTAAATTCGATCTGGTATTCAATCAGGAGTCCCAGCCGGTGCGCAAGATGTCGGACATGGACGGCACGATGGTCCTCAATACTCGCAAACAGAAAGAGCTCGTTGTCCAGGATTCGGAAGACAAGGAACTCGCTGCCGCCGCCGGCGGGACCGTCCTGTTGGCGCTCGATGGCTCGGATAAGAAAAGATTCCGCGTCGGCGATGACACCACGACCCTCGGCAAATCAAGCTTTGCCAATGTCCAGGTCAAGGGCTTCTGGATTTCCAAGCTTCAGGCCAAAATCATCCGCGAGGGCGATTCGTTCACGCTGATGAATATCGGCCACAACGGCAAGACCAAGGTCAATGGCGAAGTTGTTACTACCGTGACATTGAAGAACGGCGACATTATCGAGGTCGGTAAATCGGTCTTCCGATTTATCGAAGGTTAACGATGATCATTGCGCTGATCTCTGACGTGCACGGCAACTTGGAAGCTTTGACGGCAGTTATGAAAGACATCAAGGATAACTCGGCGGCTGAAAAAGTCGTCTTCCTTGGCGATGCCGTCGGCTATGGCGCAAATCCGAATGAGGTACTGGCTATTATCGACTCGGAATGTGAGATCAAGTTGATGGGTAACCACGACTACTCCGCGCTGGGACTGCTCGACGTGGAGGACTTCAACAGCTACGCCCGCGATGCCATCGTCTATACGACCGCGGTGCTCGATTCCACGGCAATCGCCACTCTCTCGTCATTCCGGCTCACCGCCGAAACGGAGAGTATCCAGTTTGTCCATGCCACACCCGACAATCCCTCTGCATGGAATTACTGTCTCACAATTCACGAAGCGGAAAAACAGTTCCGCAGTTTCGAGAAGCGTATTTGTTTTCTCGGCCACTCGCACAAACCGATCGTCTACGGCCACACTTTCGCCGGCGAAACCTACGTCATCCGGCCGGAAGAAATCAAACTCGAACCCGAATCGCGCTACATCGTCAACATCGGATCGGTTGGACAGCCGCGCGATGGCAATCCGCGTTCCTGTTATGTGCTGTATGACTCCGATAACGATACACTTACCTATCGCCGCATCGCCTATGACCTGGCGGCGGCGCAAGCCAAGATGGCGGCGGCAAAATTGCCGGATTTTCTCATTGAACGACTCTCGAGCGGGAAATAAAGTATGAAGCACTATGTGTCTAAATGGGACAATATGTCCGCGCGATTCAAGAGCGGCATTCTTTACTGGCTTATCACGCTGTTCGTGATCATCATCTATGCCCAGAATCTGCCGCCTCTGCAAAACCTCGAATATGACATTGAGGACCAAATTCGCTCGTCGAAGGAATTTGTTCCGGACCACAGCAAGATATCGGTCGTCGCTATCGATGCCCGCTCGGTCGACAAAGTCGGCCAATGGCCGTGGGATCACGGCCGCATTAGCGACCTCCTGATCACTATCTGCGACTATAAGCCCAAAGCCGTCATGCTCGACTTCCCGCTTGCCGAGCGTGTCGAAGAATTCGTCTCCGGAAATTCCGGCACCCTCGGAGTCTCCATGAGCGAATGCGGAAATGTCGTGCTTCCCTTCGATATCGTCGTCTCCGATGAAGGCCGCTCGTCCCGCCCGGTGCCCGACTATTTTCAGGGCTCGTCAATCCTACCGTCGCAGGATGTCGATATTGAAGATCTCCCGCGTGTCATCGCCGCCTTCGTACCGCCAAAGGTGTTTGCCGCCAATGTCGGCGCGGTTGGCTTCCGTTATTTCGAATCTGACTTTGATGATCTGGTGCGCTCCGCCAATGTGCTCGTGAACTTTGAAGATAAAGTCTTCGTCAGCGCTCCGGTCCAGCTTGCCAATATTTACCTCGGCGGTTCGGCATCCGAGATCGCCTTCTCGGAAAATGGTCGTGTCGTCGTCGGTGGTCGCGAATTGCCTACCGATGATCGCGGTCGCATGCTCGTCGACCTGCCCGCCGAAGGCAAAACCTACCCGCTGGTATCGGCGATCGACATCCTTACCGGTGACGCCGACCCCAGCACCATCGCCGGCAAAGCCGTCGTCATCGCCGCCACCGGTCGCGGTGATTTCGAATTTGTAGAAACGGCTACTGCTGGCAGCATCCCATCGTACCAGTTCTCCGCTGCCCTGGCGCAGAATCTTATCAATGGCGACACGTCGAAGCGTTTTGACTTCCCAATTCCGATCGACCTCTTGTTGATCCTCGCCATCGGTGCCTTCGGTGGATTGGTGCTTCCGAAAATGCCGCAAATCTACCGGTTGGTGGCTCTATTCATCGTTGGATTCATACTGTTCAACATCAACTTCGTTTTGTTCAACTCCCTGAACATGGTTCTAAATGTTCTCTACCCGACTGCCACCGTCGTGCTGTTCATTGTAGCGTCGATACTCGTTAAACCGAACCGGGAATTTGCAGTTACTTCAACGATCACCAGAACGCTTGATTTGAAGAAACTGCTCAACGGCGAACCGCTGGCGACGCGTCGTGATGACGGTAAGGAACTGTCCTTTGAAGAAATCATTCCCAGCCGCTTCCTTGAGGAAGACCGTCCATCACAGGAACTGCTCAGCGAAACGATCCGGTTAGACTTTGAAGCACTCCGCAAGGGCGGCGATTTCATTCCCGAATCCGAAATACGCCGACACGACAAGACCGGCAAGTATGCTTCAAAAGAACCTGTCAACGAAACCGTGCGCGAAGTCCAACAAGATGTCGCCGCTACCGAGGCCAACGACACCAAGTCGTTCATTCCTGATTTGCTTGATGTCGATATGTCGGCGATAACCAACGACACTCCGCCACCGGCCAAGAAACCGGCGAAGGTCGAAGAAGAGTTGATTCTCACCGAAGAAGAAAAGAAGATCTACGGCGTGCGCTTCACGACGGAAGGCCAGCCCGTCTCGTTCGGCCGCTATCAGGTTCTTGAACCTCTCGGCAAAGGCGCCATGGGTACGGTCTACAAGGGCAAGGACCCGGCCATCGACCGTCTGGTCGCACTCAAGACCATCCGCCTCGACACCATCGCCGATCCGTCAGAACTCAATGAGTTGAAGGAACGCCTCACCCGCGAAGCCAAAGCCGCCGGCAACTTGTCACATCCGAATATCGTGACGATCTACGACGTCGGCTTGCAAGGCAACTTGCAGTACATCGCCATGGAGTACATCGAGGGCTACACTCTTGAAGCCGTGCTGAAGCGCAATCTCCAGCTCAATTATCGCATCCTCGCGTCGGTCATCATCCAAACCTGCTCGGCGCTCGAATACGCACACAAGATGGGTATTGTCCATCGCGATATCAAGCCCGCGAATATCATGGTAATGGATGGCTTCAAGGTCAAGGTGATGGATTTCGGTATCGCACATTTTGAGTCATCCTCGATGACGCAAACCGGCGTGGCAATGGGAACGCCGAATTACATTTCGCCGGAACAACTCAAAGGCAAGGATGTCAGCCCGAGTTCAGATATCTTCTCGCTTGGTGTCGTACTATACGAAATGCTCACCCATCGTCGTCCGTTTACCGGCGAGAATATTTCTGCATTGGTGTATAAGATTCTCAACGAAGAGCCGACTCCGGCGTCGACCATCGACCCGAAGATCCCGCCGTTGTTCGACATGATCATCCGCAAAGCTTTGGCGAAAGACCCGCAGGAGCGTTACCGCTCTGCCAAGGATTTTGCCGCCGCCTTAGAGGACTTCACCGTGTCCTTCTCACGCAAACCGGCAATGGCTTAGACGTACCTTTGTTGCAACTATAATCCGTGTGCATGAAACGGGCGCCCCCAGCGCCCGTTTTTTTGTGAGAATCGTTGTTCGAGGGTCGCCCACAGCTTGCTGTGGGTCCGACTTGCTTATGTGCGCTGCGGACGTCCTCATCTGCCCGTCCCCTTCTCCTATCAGGCGAGGGACCGCAGGTGAGTGCAACTCCCCTACGGCTCTACCCCACACGGCGCCAGTCCGCCACCAAAGATGTAGTTTATCAAGTACACAACGTCCGACACTGTCGTCGACCCACTGCAGTCGGGATCGGCACGATACATTGAGATTGGCTGTGGCCCACCAGAGAAGATGAAGTTGATGAGATAAACTGCATCGGAAACAGTGATTGTACTACTATTATCAGCATCGCCCGGAACTCCGGCAATCGTCTG
>CAUJJY010000207.1 GCA_963205155.1 Candidatus Zixiibacteriota bacterium
GCTCAAAGTCGCGGTGGCGACGGGGTGGCTTTTCTTGATGGTGCCAAGGCTGTACTGGTTAATCCGGCGAACCTCTTTTCTCACAACCAGTGGGAAGTTTACGTCGATGGTGAATTCGGCGGACCGGGAAATGCGCTCTACTTCTCCAGGCCGGAGGCGAGCTTAGGCACAATTTGCCAATCGATCCGAGTCAACGAGAGATTCACCGCAGGTTTGGCACTGTCGCGGATACGGGACTTCGGACATTCACTCCGTTTTGAAGAGATCGGTTATGAGGGACCGACAGGAAGATTACTATATTTCGTATCCGAAATGGAGCTGACGCAGTTAACTGCAGCAGTTGCGTTTCGAATTTACAGCGACTTGCGGTTTGGATTCGCCGTTCACGCGTTGAACTACAGTCTCGATTATCGGAATAACCAATTTCATGTCGTAGACATTAGCGATGACCAGCGCTTCCTGCTATTCCAAATCGGACTGACCAAGCAGTTTGGAGATATGCGACTGGCGCTTTCGCTTAAGAGTGGAGAGGATTACGGGCTTAAGGAAGATCTTGGCTTCACCGACTTCGGCGAACGCAGTGTCAAAATTCCGGCAGAATTAGGGGTAGGAGCGGTCTATCGGGACCTGGTGTCAGTAGACTTTAAATACTACTTCATTGAGTCGTCATACTATGACGATGAGAGGCTGATGCAAATCGGAGGCGGGCTGCACTTGCCGATTTATCGACACAGAGATCGAGCGATGATTCATCTCAACGTAGGCGGGATGTACAAAGACAATCCCGACTTCTATACCCTCGATTATGACCAGATATTCTTGAATGTTGGAGCGGAGGTTGAGATCGGCCGTGCCGGACTTTACCTGACACTATTGAACGGAGAACTTTCGAAGGAGGAAGAGGCGAGGCTTACAGAGGTGGTTGCCGGACTAAGCTTGCGCATTATGTAGCAACTCATGCGCGAGTGTTAAACCTTGACAGGTGAAGGCGAAATCGCTCACTTATCCGGCATGAAACTTAATAATTCCGACTCGACCAAGATCATCTGCACGCTCGGACCTGCAAGCTCCGACGAGCACACGATAGAACAGCTCGCACGCCACGGTATGGCGGTTGCGCGGCTGAATTTCTCCCACGGTACGCATGAATTTCACAAACAACTGATTTCCAGCGTTCGCAAGGTCTCACGCAAGCTGGATCAACCGATCGCGATATTACAGGATCTGTCCGGTCCAAAGATTCGCGTCGGCAGGATTGTTGACGGTGCGGTGCGAATCGAGACCGGTTCGACTTTGACCGTCGTTGCGCACGATATTCTCGGTGATGCCACGATGATATCGGCATCACCCGCAAACTTGATTCCCGATCTCAAACTCGGCGACCTAATCTTCATTGACGATGGCATGATTCGTCTTCAGGTGCTTGAGTCGGGTCACGAATCGACCAAGGCAACAGTGATAAAGGGTGGATTGCTCAAGGAGCATAAAGGGATAAACCTGCCGCATTCGACCTTGACACTGCCGTCGCTGACAAAGAAAGATCTGAAAGATCTGGAGTTTGGACTTGAACATGGGGTCGATTGGATTGCGCTGTCGTTTGTTCGGTCGGCAGACGACGTTTTACATCTCAAGAAAGAAATCGCAAAGCGAGGCCACGACACTCCGGTCATCGCGAAGCTGGAGAAGCCGCAGGCGATAAAGAAGCTTTCTGAAATCATCAACGCAGCTGACGGCATCATGGTCGCCCGCGGCGATCTAGGCGTTGAGATGCCGCTCGATGAAGTGCCGATGATCCAGAAGACCATTATTACGACGGCAAATGAAATGCATAAACCGGTGATTACGGCGACGCAGATGCTGGAGTCGATGACACAGAATATCACACCGACACGGGCGGAAGTTTCCGATGTCGCCAATGCGATTCTCGACGGCACCGACTGTGTGATGCTCTCGGGTGAGACGGCTGCAGGACTTTATCCGGTAGAAGTTGTTGCCCAAATGGCCAGGATCATCCACACGACCGAGGCGCGCATGAGAAGCCGCTTCGAACCAGTTTTCAATTTCATTGGAAAGCCAGCCTGTGAGTTTCCGGTCGCGATTGCCGAGGCGGCAATTTCGATGGCGCAGGAGATTGATGCCCGTTTGATCGCTTGTTTTACGCAATCAGGATTGTCGGCGCGGTTGGTTTCGAAGCAGAAAGCTTCGGTGCCGATTATTGCTTTCACGCCCCATCGCGCGATCGTAAACCGTCTGGCTCTGCTGCGCGGGGTCTTTCCGAGCTATGTCCCGCATTTCCGGTCGGTCGACCAGATGATCAACCACGTCGAAAACAGCCTTAAGAAGGATCGAATCGTCAAAAAGGGCGATAATGTCGTAATCGTGGCTTCTGCGCCGGTCAACATCCACGGCGACACAAATATGCTGAAATTGCACACGATTTCGTAAATAATGGGTGAAAGCCGGCTGGCTCGATGACTCCGGCATCCGGCAGGATTGCCCTGCCATTTCCTGTTGCTAAGATCAACGAATGAGGTATATTCTCAAACTATGGGAGTTATGAAAAGACGCTTGCGGATGAAAATCCGTATTGATGCGGAACCGACCAAGATATTTGACGCGGTAACCAATCCGCTCAAACTGTCGATTTGGTTCTGCAACAAGGGCGAAGTCAATCTCAAGGTGCGCGGCGCCATCCGGATGTCCGGGGAAAATTGTGCGGCGACGACGTTTCGCGAGAAAGAAATCGTCGGAAGTATCACGGAACTCGATCCGAACCGGTTGATCAAGTTCAGCTGGCCGATTAATGGAACGCAGTCGGAGGTAACCTGGCAGATTGACGAGAAGCGAAACTTCTGCGATTTTCTGGTGACCCACGACAAGATTCCGGATAATTCGATGATGATGGATGCGTGGCTGATCTATCTTTACAATCTGCAATCGCTTCTGCATGTTAACCGGCCGTCGTATCGCCTTGACTATGCGCGGCTGGATAAGGGGACGATCCGGCGCGAGTTGTTTATTGAGGCGCTGCCGCCGGCGATTTTCAAAGCGTTGACCGATCAGCGCGATTTGCGCGTTTGGTTTTCCTCTGATGCCGAGGTCGATGCGCAAGTCGACGGCAAGTATTTGACCGGCTGGAAGGATGCTAACGGAAACCCGGACGGCTCACAGAAGATTGTCGAACTGGTGGAGAACAAGAAGCTGGCGTATGATTGGCGCTATTCCGGAGGGCCAGCGGGCGATTTGGTGACCTGGGAGTTGCTGCGTATCGGCGAAAAGACGCGAGTGACAGTCAAACACTCGGGATTTCCGCCGGAAGTTGACACAAAGGGATTTACTCAAGGGTGGCATGCTTTCATTCTCGGACTGAAGGACTTCTGCGAGACTCGCGGGCGCATGTCCTACACGATTATCGATGGCGATTGGTCGGCTTAGACGCAATCGTTCCATACAATTTTACACTGCAACTGAACTGATCTGGAAATGGCTTAACGGCCAGTGGCGTTAATGACGGCCGGGATCGTGCGCAGGAGTATCTTGGCGTCGAGCATCAGCGACCAGTTATCGATGTATTCGAGATCCTGGCGCATCCATTGGTCAAAAGAGGAGTCGTTGCGATCGCCGACTTGCCAGAGGCAGGTGATGCCGGGCTTCATCGACAGTTTGCGGCGCTGCCACAAGTCGTAGTGCTTGACTTCATCGGGCAATGGTGGGCGCGGACCGACAAGTGACATTTCGCCGCGGACGACGTTGAGCAGCTGAGGCAACTCATCGAGTGAGAGTTTACGCAAGATCTTGCCGACCGGTGTTATGCGCGGGTCGTCTTTTATTTTGAAGGCGTGGCCGTCCATTTCGTTGAGATGTGCAAGTGACTTCTTCAGCGATTCGGCATTGCTGACCATCGTCCGGAACTTGAGCACACGGAAGCGGCGACCGTGCAGTCCACAGCGCTCCTGTCCGAACAGCACCGGGCCGCGGGACGTGAATTTGATTGCAGCAGCTATCGAGATCAGCAGCGGTGACAACGCCAACACGCCGATTGCTGCGGCGACGCGATCAAGCATCGCTTTGAGGAGAATGGCAGTGGTGACTTCGGGTTCGCGGGAGTAAACGATTGCCGGCTTTCCGGCGAATTCGGAAACTTGGTAGCGCGACGCCGTCAATTCGATGAAGTCGGCCTGCATGCAGACCATCACGCCCATTTCCTCGCAAATCAGCATGGCTTCGCGGACATCATCGATTCGCCGACCGGGAACGGTGAAGAATACATAGTCAATGTGATTTTCGCGGATCAGATCCGGCAGTTTCTCCAACGAGCCAATCAGCGGAATGTCGCGATAGCGGTAAAGGGCCTTTTTGAGGTCGACGGTATCGAGTGAAATTATCCCGACAGCTTTCAGTCCCCATTGCTTTTGCTCGATCATCTGGTCGACGACTTCACGGACGCGGTTACGAGTTCCAACGACGAGCGCCTGCTGTCGGTTGTAGCCGCGAGCGCGCCAATGATGAAGGGTTTTCAGCAAGAAGAGGCGCAAGGTGAAGAGCGCGGTAAACTGCAGGAGGACGAGCAGAGAAAACTGCAATCGCGGCATTGCCGGGAATTTGAGCATGTAGATTCCGGCCACAAACAGCGCTGCGGAGTAGGTAACAATTGTGAGGGACTCTTTCGCAAAGTCGCGGACGCCTTTGAGGCGATAGACGTAGCGTTCACCGCGCAGGTAAATCACAGCGCTGAGAACGAAAAGCAGCAATGTTGTGTGCCGGTAAGAAATCAGCGAATAGGTTAATACTTCGCCGCGAATCAGGTGTTCAAGTACAGCGGAAGCGGCGAGAGCAGTCACGCTCAAGAGATTGTCGAGCAAGAAATTCAGTTTGCGGAAGCGGGCGACATTCTTGCGCAACATCATATCTCCGGCCTATGTCGTCAGGCAGTCGTTAAGGTATGAGAGATACTTAATGGCCAGATCCCGGTGGCTGCAATTCTTGCGGGCGAAGTCGCGGCCGTTGGCGCCGAGTTCTTGTGCAAGTACGCGATCATCAGCCATTTGCGCGATCTTCTCGCTAAGGTCGACGTCGTTATCGGGTTCGACGGCGATACCGGCGTGCGCCTTCTCAACGAGATTTTTGGATTCACCTTTGGCTCCGATTAGCATCGGTTTGCCGCTCGCCATAACTTCATAGATTTTGGACGGGATATTCTTGGTAAAGAGGTCGGCCTTGCGGAGCGGCACCAGGCAGAGGTCGGATGCGGCGTAATATTGTGCAATGCGGTTACGATCCTGCTGGGGCACGAAGGTGACGTTGTCGAGTTTGAGCTCGTTGGTGGTGGAGACTAAATTCTCTTTGTCGGCGCCATCACCGACGAAGAGGAAGCGGATATCATCGCGCTGACGCAGGCGATTAGCGGCTCCGATGACCGTGCCAAGATTGTGCGCCATGCCGTGAGTGCCGATGTACGACACCAGGAAATGGCCGTTGAGGTCGTGCCGATCGCGGATGTCGTGGTCGTCCACCGCCTGACTGAAGCGCTCGAAATCGACTCCATTGGTGACAAGGACGATCTTATCAGCCGGGATGCCGCGCTGGGTGAGGATATCGACTGTGCCTTGTGCGACCGCGACAATCAGCGCGGCGCGGCGGTATAAGAACATTTCGATGTGTTCAAGAAACTTGATTATCAGACCGCGCTTCATGGCGCCGACGGCGACGATTTCCTCGGGCCAGACATCGCGAACCTCGAAGGTAAACGGCGCGCGTTTGAAAATGCTTACGATATAACCGGCAACCGCGACGAAGAACTGCGGAGAGGTGGCGATGACGATATCCTGTTTGCCGGAACGGAAAATGCAGGATACGATCGCCGAGAACATGAATGAGAGATAATTCAGAATTCGTTTGGCGAAACCCTTGTTCGGCGCCGCGTAAACGTAACTGCGAAGGACTTTCACGCCATCGTGGTTCTCGGTTTCAAAGACTTTGCCGCGATATTCCGGCGGGATGATGCCGTGCGGATGATTGGGAAAACCGGTAGCAACGGTCACTTTGTGGCCGAGTTCTTTCCAGATACGACTGAATTGTGATACGCGTACGGCCGGAGCGTTGACTTCGGGCGGGAAGTAATGACTTATATAGAGGATCCGCAGTTGTCTGTTCGTTGCCATATTTCGTCCTTAATTCAGTGCCAGCCTCTCGCCGATGCGTAACGATGTAAGTGCGGTGATGGTCGCTTCGGTTGAATGGAAGAATGATTCGACTTCTTCCGGAGTCTGGCCGGACTTAATCATTCGGCAGAACTCCTGGAGTTCGGCGTCGAAGCCTTTGTTCATGGCGCCGCGATAGAGGGAGCGCATCTTGCCATTCGCGAACAGCGAGAGTTCGCGGAAGTCGAGCATGGAAAGCACTTCACCATCGCAAAAGAATTGCAGAGTCTCTTTGGGATATGATTTATCACCCATAGCCGTGTAAATCACCACTCCTGTTGATCCGTCGGTCATCGCCAGGTTGATTATGATATTGTCGTCATTTAAGAACTGTCCCCTTGAGCCGTTGATCGAGGCGGTGCTGACTGTCGCCACGCGCTCATCGAGTAGATTTGTTATCAGATCGATGAAGTGGCAGACTTCGCCAAGGATGCGGCCGCCACCAATGTTATCGTCCTGAATCCAGTTTTGTTTAGGGATGTAGCCGGCGTTGATGGTGTAAGTGAACACGACGGGATTAACCCGCGTGCACAGGTGCTTTTTCATTTTCTGCGCACAAGTCGAATAGCGGCGATTGAATCCGACCATCAAAGTCGTGCCGGAGCGTCGATAGGCTGCGCGGATATCTTCAAGTTCGCGTGAGGTCAAGCACAGCGGTTTCTCGACAAAGACGTGCTTGTTGTACTCCAGTGCGCGCAGTACCTGCGTTGCGTGGAGATTGTGGGGCGTGGCAATTATTACCGCGTCGAGTGACGGATCTTCTATGAGGGCATCTTCGGATTCGGCGATGCCGTCAAAACGGTATTGATCGGCAACGGCGCGGGCTTTGTGCGGCGTGGCCGAATAGAGAGTCTGCAGGCGGAAGGACTTATTGCCTTGGAGCACAGGCATCAAGACGCCGGTCGAGAAATTTCCAGCGCCAAGAAAGCCGGTGGCGATCGTGTCCGACTTGGGAATTGTGCGTGATGTAGCGATGATTGGTTTACGTTCGACGACCGTGTCACCATAATTCAACAGCAGACCAAGCACTTTGTCGGTCTCGATGCGTGCGAAGGCTTCGGCGGCGCGACTGATTTCATAGGTATCGGTGATGAGCGATTTGACATCGACCTTACCCTCGGCGACGAGATCGAGAAATGAGCGCATATTGCGGTTCTCCGCCCAACGCACATAGGCGATCGGATAGTCGTTGCCCTGCTCTTCATAGCTGGGGTCATATCGACCAGGGCCATAGGAGCGGGAGAGATTGAGCGAGAGTTCCTTGTTATAAAACGGCTTGCGCGGGATATCCATGGCGACGTCACCAACAATCGTCACGCGGCCGCGATCACGGCAGATTTCGGCAGCAAATTCGACCGGTTGATTTGACTTTGTGGCGGCGGTGATGATCACGCAATCGACGCCGAGACCGCCGGTAAACTGCGCGATGGCTTTGGCGGCGAGATCGTCACCGGAGTTGACCAGCAAATCTGCGCCAAAACGGGATGTCTCGGCAAGACGCTGTTCGTCGATATCGATTCCAATCACCTGACAGCCGCTGGCTTTGAGAAGCTGCACAGTGATTTGACCAAGCAAGCCAAGACCGATCACGGCGACGCGTTCGCCGAGTGTTACCGATGCCTGGCGTACACCCCAGAGGGCGATTGCACCGAGTGTGACGAAGGCGCCTTCTTGATGGCTTAACGTCGACGGCAGATGCACTGCGAGATTTTTGGGAACATAGATTTGTTCGGCGTGGCAGGCATAGCCGAATCCGGCGCAGGCGACGCGGTCGCCGACGGCGAATTCGTGAACGCCGGCGGCAGTTTCGACAACGACACCGCTGGAGCTGTACCCCAGCGGAATAGGCGAGTTGAGTTTGGCGCGGACCTTGTTGAATGTATTGACCAGCCCCTCGGTGCGGACTTTGTCGAGAACCTGCTTGACCAGATCGGGACGCGAGCGTGCCTTGCCGGCGAGACTTTGCGATGCCAGATCGATGATGGCGCGCTCGGTGCCGGGCGAAATCAGAGAATAGCGATTGTCGACGACGATGCCGTTCGGTTTGCAGGACGGCAGAGGGCAATCTTCGGTGAGCAGGCCATTCTTACGCGGGTATTGCAGTACCTGCTTCATGCAGCCGCCTTAGTGCGTGGCGGTCGGGACGTTCGGATGGCGATATTCATCGATAGATTCCTTTCCATGGAAGTCCGGGACGATGCGCGGCTTGTCGGATATGCTGTTAAACAGGTCAATGGCTCGTGCGGCAGTCTCGTTCCAGTCGAAGCTACGGGCGCGATTGTGGCCGCGTTCGCGCAGGGAATTGGACAGCGCGCGATCGGTGAGGATGCGCACCATCTGATCGGCGATATGATTCGTGTTCTGAATGTCGGTTGTCAGTGCGGCATTACCGGCGATCTCGGGGAGCGAGGAGCGCTGGGAGATCAACACCGGTACGCCGGAGGCCATTGCTTCGAGCACCGGAAGGCCGAATGATTCGACCGTGGAGATCATTACAAACAACTCTGCGTGTTTGAAATAGGCCGGAATGTCTTCGTGACTCACGCCGCCGACGAAATGGACGCGCTCGCCGAGGTGAAGTCGGGTTACCAGCTTCTCGAGATCTTTGCGATAGTGATGCCAGTCGTTGCCGGCGATGAGGAGGTGATGCGGCAGACCGCGATCAACGACCCTGCGGAAGGCGATTATCGCCTTATCGATATTCTTGTTGGGGTAGAGCGATGCGACCATCAGCACATAACGGTCGGCGAATGGGCGCTCGGGCAGATCAGGCTGACGTTCCGGATGGAAGCGCTCGAAGCTGACGCCTTCGTAAATGACCTCGATTTTTGATGGTGTTACTTCATAGTAGTCGCTCAAAGCGCGTGCGGTGGTATTTGATACAGCCCAAATCTTGTCGGCACGGCGCATGGTTGAGCGGGTGGTAGTCTTGTAATAGAGGGCCTGCAAATTGATCTTGAGCCAACTGATCGGCGTTCGGCCACGATACGGCGTGGTGGCTGCAAAATCGATGTAGAGCAGATTCTGGAATGTTACGGCGGACTTGCAGGGAAGTCCGTACGGAAGAGTGCCAAAGGGCGCGTAGTATAAGTCAACTGATTCGCGCTTCAGCAAGTGAGCAAGCGTCTGATATTCAAACCAAAGGCGCCGGGCGCGTGATTTCGCCGAAGGCAGAGCGATATATTGCGAAAATCGCGGATTTGCGGTGGCGAAGAGCGGTGCGTTTGCTTCGGTGACAATGAGCAGATATTCATTCTTAGTGTCGAGACGCGAAAGGCGTTCGATCAAGTTGACGAGAAAGGTTTCGCCGCCGCCGGTTTGACCGGGTTCGACGAGCAGACCGTTGATTGCGATTTTCATAGATGGTAGGTCTCCTGCAACAACTTGCGGGTGCGGTCGAAGCGGTCTTGCCAGTTGTCGTGTTTGACCAGCGCGCGCAGTTGTGTTGAGAGTTTGCGCCGTTCCATGGCTTTCATCTCGAGTAACTCCTCGATTCGGGCAACGAACTGGTCGGAGTTCTCGGCGAGCCTGACGAAAGGTGCAAAGCGCAGGACTTCGGGCATCGGTACACTCACGACCGGCTTTCCGGCAGCGAGATACTCGAAGACCTTCAGTGGCGAACATGATTCGGCGATATCGTCGCGGCGGTAGGGATTGATGAAGACATCGATCCCGGCCATGTACGAAGGCAGGTAGTCGTATGGCACCCGGCCGATGAAATGGACATTGTGGTATTTGTCAAAACGTGAGACATCGACGGAGACAGGGCCGATGAAGACGAACTGCCAATTCGGTTTGGTCTTGGCGATGCGTTCGACGAGGTCGAGGTCGATCCAGTAGGCGAGCATGCCGACGAAGCCAATGCGGGGCTTGAGAATTGAGCGCATGCGCAGCGGTTCGGTTTCGGAAGTGGTTGCCCCGTCGAAATGCTCAATTTCGCAAGCGTTGGGAATAACGTGAACGCTGTCGTGCTGGCTGCCTAATAGGAACTTCAGTTTTGTGGCTGTGACGATTACGAGCTGCGACATCTTAAGCAGTTGTTTTTCGAGCGATTCGACCGTAGCCCGGCGGATTAGTCCTTTGGCGGCGGCGAGGTCGTCGACCTTCTCGTAAAGAACCTTCTTGCTGCCGAGGATGCGAATCGCAAGGTGCGAGTAGGGGACATAGGAATATACCAGTGAATCTTTGATCCCAAGGCGACGCGTTGTCCAGCGCAGCCAGAGCCCCAGGATCAAGTTGTTGATCAACGCAATCGGCGTTGCCATCTGGTGGAACGGCAACAGCAGCGGCGGGGTGGCGACAAAGAGATTGTCCTTTACTTTGCGCGGCTTGAGCAGGAAGCGGAACGGCCGGGTTAGTTGCCCGGAAAACCGTTTGGCGAAGGTCAATACGTGCCACTGTGATTCGACATAGACGACGCGGTGGCCGTCTTCGGCGAACATGTTCATGAAACGCTGTTTGCGCGTCCACAAGTCGCCGTAGTCCTGCGTGGAGAGACAAACGATGGGGAGTTTCTGTTCCTGTTGCATTTTCATCGTTTCCTATTCCTGCTATAACCGGTCGAAGACGAAGATTGTGGTGGCAATGCTGGCGGCGACAGACGCAATGGTTGAGAAACCTTTCAGCCAGTCACGGTCTTTGTGGACTTTTGTCGGAACGAATATCGCATCTCCGAGCCGGACTTCTTTGGAGAGCGAGCTGCGGCCGGAGACAATCGTGCCATCGGCGCGAATCAGTTGAACATGCTTCTTATCTGCGTTCGGAAGGAAACCGCCGGCGCGTTTGACATAGAAGTCGGCTTTCTTGCCGTCCTGAAATGCGATCGTGCTGATTGAAGGCACAGCGCCGAGCACCTGGATGCCGGCGGGTTTGGACGGGATATAGATCTGATCGCCGTCTTTCAAGGAAATGTCATAACGCAGATCGCCGGACTTCAGGAGGTCGTCGATGTGAACGACAATGCGGTTGGACATGTTGTTATCGCGAAGCACTGAAGATGAATCGACGCGAATTTGTCCGGAGTCGTTTTCGACCTTTTCTGCAGAGCGATTAATTAACTCGTCAACACCGCGGCGTTTGAGATCGGCGATGATCGTGCCGCGTGTAAACACCGTGCCGGTGGCGAAAGCATCATCAGTCAATCCACCGGCACGTTGTATCAAGGAGTAGAGGGAGTTGGTTTCAGTTGAAATGACATATTTCCCCGGAAATTTGACCTCGCCTTCAACGGTGACGATGTCGCGGTCTTCCCAGCCGGGAATCTGTCGGATAAATATCTTGTCGTTTTCAGAGAGCGGCATGTCGCCGGAGGGTTCATCGAGCGAGGCATAGTAGACCTCGCGCTGACCATCTTCCATGGTGCGGGCAAGCTCGATGCGCAATGGATAGGCAGACTGCATCAGGTTACCGGCTTTGAATACGAGGTCGGAGACCTTCATACCTTCATAGTAGGAGTAGTCGCCGGGGCGCGTCACGAGTCCGAAGATGGAAACGGTGCGCTTAGCGGTGACATCCTCGCGCGAGTAGGCGATCAACTTGTCGCCGGCACGCAAGGGGACTTCGATAATTCCGGCAATCACTTGTTCGGGATCGACGGTTACAAGTGAAGTGTCGCGGCCGTTTTCACTGCGGAGAATGTCAATTCGTCCGCGGAAGGCTTGTTCTTCGAGATCGCAACCGTTCTTGAATAATTGGGCAAGCGTCAGGCCGTCTTGATATTGATAGAGACCGGGATGACGGAAGTAACCCTCGAGGTGGATGACGTTCTGTTTGTGATCATAGATCGACTCAATGCTGACCTCATCGCCGTCTTCCATAAGGAAGGCCAAGTCGGGAGAGTTTGCTTCCTTGAGATTGAGATCAAGTACTTGATAGGCGTCGTTGGTGGTGACGCGGTCGACGCGGACTCTCTCGAGGTAAGCGCTCGGCAGAGTACCGCCGGCGAGTTCAATCATTTCGGTGATCGATTCGGTGCCGAGAATCTCGTAGATGGCAGGGCGCTTGATGGCGCCTTCGACTTTGACGCGCTTGCCGACGACATCGACAAAGACGACATCGCCTGACTGAAGGGAAACACCGGCGACGTTTTTGCCGAAGAGCAGGAATTGATAAAGATCAATTGATGCGGTCTCGACGCCGGAGCGAATCAGTTTTATTCGGCGAAGACTCCCGCGTTCGCTCGGGCCACCGGCGAGATAAAGCGCCGAAAACATCGTCGACAGCGAGTTGACACTGTAGGACCCGGGATATTTTACTTCGCCAAAAACAAATACTTGAATCGATTTGAGTTTGCCGAGACTCAGCGTCATCTGGAAGTCAGAGAATCCGGTGCCGAGTTTTTCGCGCAGGCGGCGTTCGGCTTGTTGGAGAGTCAGGCCCCAGACGGCGACCTCGCCGATTTTGGGAATGAAGACTGCGCCTTGCCGGTCGACGGTGAGATTGTATTCTTGTTCGACCTTCCCCCAGAGATTGACAATCAGATTGTCGCCAGATCCGAGTTTGTAATCATCGGGCAGGGCGAGATTCTGCGGAATTTCATTAGTCGTGCCGCCGCGCGCGAACAGGTTGTAACCGAACAATTCGGTTTCGACACTGTCAGGATGGGATGCCCGGGCTTGAACCTTGGACGGATCCTGTTCAAGCCGGGCGGTGGTGTCTGGCAGCAGATACGGGGATTGATATCGATCCATCTCCGTGGTGGATGAAGATGGATATTTACGAATGAGATCGTCGTAGTTAACGCCGTCGCGCTTCGGGTAATTTTGCGCGAGTGCTGATGCCGTCAGGATGATGCCTAAGACGACAGCGGAAAAAATCTTCATATTCTCTCTCTCCTTGCGGTTCTTCCATGAACCGTTCAGACAATTGCAATAGCAAGGATGATGCCGGAATGAAACAGTCGCATAAGTGGTTGATGATAAGGGGATTATAAAGACAGGGATTCAGGGGATTGGTAGTAAGTGGGAATAGTTTTCTGGAAGAGGGGAAGGGAATGCCGGGGGGAGCACTCACGCCGACCCCTCTCCCGCGAGCGGGAGAGGGGAGATTATTTTTGGTGGGTAGACGAGCGCGGCTTGCGAGGGGGGAAGTTACACACCCCGCCTTGATCGCGCGCTTTCTGCGCGCGCTCAAGTCACCCCTCTTGAGAGGGGAACTGGCTGGCGGTGCCGCATTGATTCATTGAATTAGTCCCCTTCGATTGAACCGTCGACTTCCTTGATGAACTCCCTTTCTCTTGTACTTCCGCAAGCAACCTACAAGGCAATGATTTTGAATTAGTATCCGTTGTCCCATCGCTACTGAAACCTATGTATTGACGATAGCTGGGAATTGCCCTCACCCACTGCCCCTCTCCCTCGAGCGGGAGAGGGGAGATCTCTTTTCGTTGGTTGATGGAGACGGCTGGCGAGGGCGGAGATTACACGCCCCGTATTGACGGAGTGTTGAAGTAGTCTGCATGTTGTCCGATGTGTCTTGCATCAGATGGGAGAACCTGGATTCCCGCCTTCGCGGGAATGACGGTTTGGGCGATTTGATTGACCATTCGTTCGCGGTGCATATCAAAATGCCGGCCAAGCGTAGTCAGTGGAACGCCTCAGATTGATTCGCGCTTTGAAACGGATAAACTAACGCTTGACAAATGTTGCTGCAAGAGTCCATACTTAAGTCAGAATAATCACATTCTAACCAGGGCGGGTCGATGATGAGTCCCGAAATTAACCTGTATGTTGCCTGGGGAGGAGTCTTTGTGGGATTCCTTGCCGGGATGATTCAGGGGATGTTTTTTCACGACGAGAATTGGCTCGGCGGGTACGGGTCGTGGCGTCGGCGGATGACACGTCTGGGGCACATTTCGTTTTTCGGTATCGCTATTGTTAACTTCGCATACTTCTTCAGCATCAAGACCGGCGCCATGCCGGACCCGGGACAGTGGCCTTCGATTCTGCTGGTTGTGGGCCATGTGACGATGCCGCTCGTTTGCTATCTTTCGGCATTTCGTAAACCAGTGCGTCACTTCTTTGCGGTACCGGTGGTGTCGCTTCTGTTAGCGCTGGTGATATTTTTCGTGAAGGGATTGTCTGTATGAGGATTGCCCTAATTGCCATGAGCGGGATAAGAGTCTGCGACGAGGAGCTGCTTCGTCTCGGGCTCACACTTCCCGGATTTGTCGAGCGCAGTAAGATCATAGCCTCGCTTCCGAGTCTCGGATTACTGACACTGGCTGGAATGACTCCAAGCCGGCATGAAGTGAAGTACTTTGAAATCAGCGAACTGGCCGCGGCGCGCGAACATGGGGAAGTGCCGGAAGGATTTGATTTGGTCGCGATCTCGAGTTACTCGGCGCAGATGAGTGAGGCGTACGCGCTGGCTGATGAATATCGCCACAAAGGGATCGCGGTCGTTTTGGGCGGGTTGCATGTGACGAGTCTGCCGCAGGAAGCTGCGCGACACGCGAACGCGGTTGTCATCGGTGAGGGTGAGTCGGTCTGGACAGATCTGCTGGAAGATTTTGAAGCAGGGAAACTAAAGCCGCTCTATGACGGGCGGGAACGGGAATTCGATCTGGCGCAGGCTCCAATGCCGGCGTTTGAATTGTTAGCGCCGGACCGCTACAATCGGCTCACCGTGCAGACGAGTCGCGGCTGTCCACATCTCTGCGAGTTCTGTGCCAGTTCGGTGCTTTTGACAAAGCAGTACAAGCAGAAGCCGGTGGCACGAGTGATTGCGGAGATTGATCGAATTCGCGCGATTTGGTCGCATCCGTTTATCGAATTTGCCGACGACAATTCGCTGGTCAACCGCACCTATTGGAAGGAACTGCTGACGCATCTTAAGGGGCGTCATGTGCGATGGTTCACGGAGACGGATATCTCGGTGGGCGATGACGATGAGTTGCTCACTTTGATGCGCGAGAGCGGATGTGCGCAGGTCTTGATTGGACTCGAAAGTCCGACGGCGGCTTCGCTCTCTGGGCTGGAGATCCGCGGAAATTGGAAGAGCAAGCAATGGCGGAAGTACGAAGCGAAGATACAGGCAATTCAGGCGCACGGGATCAGTGTCAACGGCTGTTTCATTCTCGGTCTGGATGGGCAGGATGAGAGCGTCTTTGACGATGTGGTGGAATTTGTAGAGAAGAGCGGACTACACGAAGTGCAGATCACGATTCAGACGCCGTTTCCGGGGACGCCGCTGTATGATCGATTGGCAAAGGAAAAGAGACTAATCGAGCCGGAGGCATGGCGCAAATGCACGCTGTTTGATGTTAATTATGTGCCAAAGCAGATGACAGTGGAAGAGCTTGAGAGCGGATTCCGAGACCTCGCGG
>CAUJJY010000208.1 GCA_963205155.1 Candidatus Zixiibacteriota bacterium
TGGATCGTGAAATAATCAAAGAATTCTTATCACATATCGAACTTTTCATAGACCTCGATGACGTTGAGCACGAACTGCTTCTCGCTGAAATCACCGAATTGAAGATTGAAAGCGGCGAGCTGCTGTTCGAAGAAAATACGACCCGCGAACGGTTGTTTATCATTTTCGAGGGCGAGATCGAATTGTTCAAACGAACACCTTATGATGAAGAGACCCGGCTCACTGTTTTCTCGAAGTACGATTTTCTTGGTGAAGGCGCACTGATGGAAGATTATCCGCACAATACTTCCGCCCGTGCCTTGGCCAAGTCAACGCTGTTGACCATAAGCCGCGAGCAGTTTTACCGGTTGTCCAATGAGCGGCCAACGATCGGATTTAAACTTATTTCACGAATTGCCAGAGTGATTTCGCGCAGGATGCGCCAAGCGAGTACCAGAGTGGTCAATGTGGCTGCTCAATACGTTTCCGGAAGAACACGAACAGAACACGACCTGCTGGGTGACCGCGAGGTTCCATCGGAATATCTCTATGGCATCCAGACAATGCGTGCTTTGGAAAACTTTAATATCAGCGGTATCTCGCTGGCGTATTATCCGGATTTCATCAAGGCGCTGGCAGTAGTCAAAATGGGTGCAGCGCGGGCAAATATGGAACTGGAGCTGTTATCCCGCCCGGTCGGGGAGGCGATCGTTCAAGCCTGTCTGGAGATTACAAACGGCCGATGGCACACACAGTTCGTCGTTGACATGATCCAAGGCGGCGCCGGAACGTCAACAAACATGAACGCCAATGAGGTCATAGCGAACCGGGCGCTGGAGATACTCGGTTTTGAGCGCGGCGAGTACAAGCACTGCCACCCCAATAATCATGTCAACCTTTCGCAATCGACCAATGATGCCTATCCAACCGCCCTGAAGATAGCGTTGATAAGTGCCAACGGTAAGCTCATTGCGGTGTTGAAGCAGTTGATTTCGTCGTTCCATGTCAAGGCGGGAGAGTTCAGAAGTGTCATCAAGATGGGGCGAACGCAGCTTCAAGATGCTGTGCCGATGACGTTGGGCCAGGAATTCGAGGCGTATGCCGTCATGCTTGAGGAAGAAATCGATCGGCTTGAACAGAACGTGTCGTTGTTTCTTGAGGTCAACATGGGTGGGACGGCGATTGGCACGGGAATCAATGCGGATCCGCGCTACTCGAAACTGGTGATCACCCACCTGCGTGACATTACCGGTCTTGATATCAAGCTGGCGAAGAATCTTGTCGAAGCGACGCAGGACACGGGTGCGTTTGTCATGTACTCGTCGGCGATCAAGCGTCTGGCAATCAAGCTTTCCAAGATCGCGAATGACTTGCGCCTTTTGTCGTCCGGACCGCGTGCCGGCCTCAATGAGATTAATCTGCCGCCGATGCAGCCGGGTTCGACCATTATGCCGGGAAAGGTGAATCCGGTGATTCCCGAGGTAGTCAATCAGATTGCATTTCTGGTGATTGGCAATGATCTAACGGTAACGCTTGCGGCCGAGGCCGGGCAACTACAGCTCAATGTCATGGAACCGATCATCGCGCATAGCATTTTCGAGTCGATTGAAGTTCTCAAGAACGGCATGTTCACGCTCAAACACCGCTGCATCGATGGAATTACTGCAAACGTTGAGAATTGCCGCCAGATGGTACTCAATTCAATCGGGCTGGTAACGGCGCTCAATCCAGTGCTTGGTTACGAGGCTTCGACCGAACTGGCGAAAGAGGCGTTACGGACAAACCGCAGTGTTTATGATCTGGTGCTTGAGAAAGGGTTGCTCTCTACAGAACAACTGGACCGGCTGTTAACCCCGGAAAACATGATACGACCGTCCAAAATAGATAATGCTTGATTGCCCAAAATTAAGCTGTATCATAAGCTCGATGTTGATATTTCTTCTCCCAATGCTGACAGGCAATTAAGAAGGACAGGTTAATATGGGTAACAACCTGCGTTATGATGTAGCGGACCAGAGACTGAAGTATACCGGCCCGATGACCGAATTCGGGTTTGAGGAGGACCGGGTCATCGAGTTCAATCACCGCCATCGCGCGGTGCTGGCCAATTATGACTTGGAACTGGAATCTTGTGCGATTCTCAATCTGTCCAATCGCGTCAATCCGAAATCGAACTTGGGAGCGCTGCGAAACAGGCAAGTTCGTCAGTCCGTGATCGTATCGGCAGCCTTGTCAGCGATCTCAGTCGGTCTCCATGGCAGGGGCAGCCTGAATGCTGTCCCCAAGCATCTGGTTACTAATGAACTCAAAAACAACCTCAAGCGCGCCAATGACCGCACGGCGGCTCAAGTCATGGCCGAAGTTCTGCAGACGACTACCGAAACATTGCCGGTTGGTGAAGAGATCATAATTGAGTCGGCTATTACCGAAGGTGTTCGCATCAAGCCGGGAATTGAAGTTGGCGGCAATCCGACAATCGCGGTAGGAGCTGTCTTCGGGAAACCAGAGCACCGTGCTAAGTATGGCCTGAAGCTACCGCAGAATGTCTCGCTCTTGTCGCTGGGCAATGATGTCATCGATGGTACAACCAAGTCGATCGAAGGATCGCATTCGAGTTTTACGGCGATGGTGATCACCGAGTCCGGGGTAAAACGCCACCTTCCCGACACATACGTACAGCGTTGGATGGCGGGAGTTCATTTTGAGGAATTCAATCCGCGCGAGACCAAGTTGGTGGAGATTGCGGAGATCATGTCTGCGGCACATGGGTATTCGTCCGTTGACAAGTTGAGCACTTTCTTTCTTGATCGTCCGAGGCATTCATTTGCGATGGAGTCGCTCAATAAGGCAGGAGTCGCAACACCATATGACAAAGACGGCGATCTGATGCCCGGTATCGTGCTTGGCTTGGAAGGCTTGAGTTTTCCTGACAGTCGTTCTTTGTCGACTATGATTGGCGAGATCGGTGGCTCCGCCGAGTGGGCGGTCGGAGTTCTGCCGCTGGTCTGGCGTGGCGGGCAGGCAATAGGTATGCTTACCAGCCAATCATCACTGACGCGCAAGGATCTGGCGCCAGAGGAACTGTGGAAAGAGCGGTTCCATTTCACTGAAGAAGAATTCATGCTGATTCAGGATGCTCGTTTCCAGCGCAAGCCATACTTCACGATCAGCGACATCCTCGACGACCCGATGGCGGGAGGAATCAGCGCATTTGGCGCCATCACCGACAACTTTTTCATTCCTTATCTTCAGGGCGTTCGTGCCAATCACGAGAACGGGCGGATTAGTGTCAATATTCTGGTCGTCAATTCGATTGGAATGGTTGATGTCTGGCAAATGGTGTTTCGTTGCCTGAACAACCTTGAACAAACTGGTGCGCTCATGAGATCCCCTAAATCAGAGCTCGAGAATCTGTCTGGCAATGAGTTGGAGCAGAAGATCGGCGGTATGCTAAATGACCAGCGCACACGCGAGCGTTATTTGATATTCTTCAATAACGAGTATTATCCGGCACTAATTCCGATCCACGACAAAATGGTGCTTCTGCAAAAATCCGTCCAGGGATTGATTGAGCGCGGCGCTCTCACCGAGCAGGATCGCGAGATTATTCACTGTACCCAGAAGGTAGCGCCGGAGCTGTTCGTGAATTCTGAACTGTAAGCTGCTGGCGGACAGCGACGTGACGCGTTGCGGCACTTCGCGCAAACTAACCGATTTCTAACCGAGAACTGACCATATCCTTAGCATTCCCCCGTTATCAGTGTAACAAATGGTTTCGACT
This sequence comes from Candidatus Zixiibacteriota bacterium, assembly GCA_963205155.1. Lineage (GTDB taxonomy): Bacteria > Zixibacteria > MSB-5A5 > CAIYYT01 > CAIYYT01 > JADJGC01. The sequence goes on from CAUJJY010000208.1 coordinate 3,761, forward strand.
GATAATGGGAGGATATCATGAATTATTCAGAAGAAGAACACGAAAGGCCGCCGGAGTCTATTCACACATTAATAGTCTCCGATGTCCACTTGGGCTCGCGGGTTAGCCTGGCCAAGGAATGTCTGCAGCTTATCGAATCGTATCGTATCGACAAGCGGCGGTGGAGATTCCAGCAATTGATCCTGCTTGGCGACATCTTTGATGATATGAATTTCAATCGGCTCGACAAGTATGCCTGGAAGTTGGTCAGCTTGTTTCGCGAGATTACTGATGAGGAGAGCAGTGCCAAGGTTGTCTGGATACTGGGCAATCACGATGAGTTGCTGGTGCCGCTAATGGCGCATTTGGTCGGGATTCGCGTACATGAGGAGATTGAATGGAGTGTCGGGAACAAACGCTTCTTCGCAATGCACGGCCAGCAGTTCGACAAGTGGATCATCAATTATCCCAACATCTCCAAGGTGCCTTCCTGGATGTATGACGCAATACAGGCACTCGACGGATCAAAACAGCGCATCAGCCGATTCGTAAAGGAAAAAAGCAAGACCTGGCTTCGGATTAACGGCGAAGTTGCCAGAGGCATCGTCAATTACGCACAGCGCAAAGGTCTCGACATTGATGCCGCGTTCTGTGGACACACGCATATCGCTGAAGAGATCCAGTTTCCCGATAGCAGGGTGAAGTACTTCAATACAGGATGCTGGACCGGCCGCCATGCGCCAACTTACGTGACAATATCGCGCTCTGGAGTTGTGTCGCTCAATGAATTTGATGTCAAGCAACTGACGGTGGTAGAACCGGCGCAGCGCAGAGAGGCTATCCTAAGATAAGTTCGAATTCGAGTTCATCCTGAAGGGGAAGATCGTGATTTCCGCGCAGCGGAATTGAGGGCTTCAATCTGCGCGATTCATCCAGTGCATCCAGATGAACGGCGACGAGGCGCATTCCGCGCTTGAAGTAGAATCGGATTGCATCAAGATTGTCATTAGTCGTGATCAACCAAAGTCGGCGGCAACCGTTCTTGCGAGCGGCCTGAACAGCGCATTCCAATAATGTGGTCCCAACTCCGATACCTTCCCGAAGCGAGTTGACCGTAACAACTTCACATTGATCGTTGTCGATCCGGTAGGTAAGCAGTCCAATAGGCTCGCCATTACTAATTGCCACAATTCCCGGCAGATCTGAATCATTGAAT
>CAUJJY010000209.1 GCA_963205155.1 Candidatus Zixiibacteriota bacterium
AATAAGCTTTGCTAGTTGCCAAGTAGGTGAAACGCGAGAACGAGTTTGGTTCGGGCGCAGTTTCGATGGCTTCCTTGGCGGCCGATGAGTTGGCGGCGCCTCGGAAGTCGGTCGACGAGCCGACTATCGCTTTGGTAGGCAGCGGCGCGATGACGATCAAGCTCGCGCACTATGTGCAAGACAACAAACTCGGAAAGCTACTATTTGTAAATCGTACGGCCGAGAAGGCCGACACTCTCGCAAACCAATTTGACGGGAACGCAATGGCATTGAGCGACTTCATTGAAACGTGCGTTCCCGTCGATGCTATCCTCTCGGCAACGGCGGCCACCGAGCCGATCTTCGATGCTGCGTTTATTGATCGTTTGGCACAGCGTTCGAAGCCGGTCATGTGCATTGATCTGGCGATTCCACGCGATTTCAGCAGTGCGTTTGATGACAATCCGAAAGTGAAGCTGGTTGATATTCCGTACTTGCGTTCAAAGTGTAACGGCAATCTTCGGCAGAAGTTTGTTGAGACGAGCAAGGCGAATGAAATTGTGCGTGAAGCCGTGAACCAGTATTTTTCCGACCGCATGGAAGTGTCGCTCAAACCGATTTTTCACGACAGTTATCAGGAGTCGATGCGGATGGCGAAGAGTGCACTTGACGATCTGTTCGCCAAGAAGGTAACGAGCCTCTCGGAAGAAGAAAAGGAAGCGGTGTATCGGCTGGTAACCAAACTTGTCGCCAACTCGGCATTTCAACCTGTAAAGGTTCTTTCTAACAAACTCGTAGAAATGGGTTCTGACCTCGAGATCGCAGAAATCAAGGATATTCGCAAAGAAGCAGTATGAGCGCAACAAAGTTGATCATTGGATCGCGTGGCTCGGACCTCGCGTTGTATCAGGCAAACTTCATCCGTGATATCCTGATTCGGGAGCATGGCTGTGAAGTTGAGATCAAGATCATCCAGACGGCCGGCGACAAGATCGATAACGTTTCGTTCGACAAGATGGAGGGGAAGGGGTTCTTCACGAAGGAACTCGAGGAAGCGCTGCTCAAAAATGAAATTGATCTGGCCGTTCACTCGTTGAAGGACTTGATGACGACGCAGCCGGCGGGGCTCAAGCTGGGAGCTGCCGGTTATCGTGCGGATCGCAGCGAGATGTTGCTGATTAGAAAAGATTCGACAGTCGCTACTGGTGTGATTCCGGTTCGTGAAGGCGGAATCATCGGCACCAGTTCGGCGCGCCGAAAGGCACAACTGCATTTCCACAATCCGACTTTGAAGATCAACGACCTTCGCGGCAATGTCCCGACGCGCATTCGCAAGCTGCGTGAGGGTCTTTATGATGCCATTCTGATTGCTTCGGCTGGGGTGAAGCGTCTGCAACTTGATGTGAGCGACCTGACGGCGATGGAACTTGATCCGCAGGTGTTTTTGCCGGCGCCGGCGCAGGGGATTCTCGGAATTCAGATCAGGGACAATGATCCGCGAGTCGAAACAGTCATTGCCAAGATGGGATCGCAGGAAGAGATGAAACAGGCTGAACTGGAGCGCGGGCTCTTGCGTAAGTTCGGTTCGGGATGCTCTTTGCCGCTCGGTGTATGGTCTGATAAGCAGGGAGAAGAGTATCGGCTCAAGGCGGTACTTGGGATGCAGTATAAAGAAGAATGGATCGGCATGAAGTCGGCTGATGTTCAGGGAACGAATATTGAGCGCATGGTCGACCAGGCCTACGCGACACTACATGGAGATGCAGTATGCGTATAGCAGTTACGCGATCAAAAGAACAGCTTTATGAACTCGCCAGTCGAGCTTCCGTGCGGAACATCGAAATCGTTCCTCTGCCATTGATGGAAGTCCGCCACATCGCATTCGCGTGGCCGGATGACATTGACTTGGAAAAACTGAGTTGGGTGTTTTTCACAAGTGCTAATGGAGTTGAGGCATTTTTCCAGAGACTGGACAACGTCGGCTGCAAGCTGCCCAAGCACACCAATATCGCAGTGGTGGGAAGACAGACCGAAGCGGCGTTGCTAACGCGCGGATATGAAGCGAATTTTCAGCCGTCGGAAGCTTATGGGCGGCTGTTGTTCAGCGAATTTGTTGAACGTCATCCGGAACGCAATCAAGTGCTTGTTTATGCCCGTGCTAAAGAAATTGACTGGGATCCGGCTCCGCTTCTAAAATCGCGCAAACTCGACTACCGCGAAGTGGTTTGTTACGAGTCAGTGGAAAGACCGGTTGATCAGTATGTTGTGACGAGAATCAAACGCGACGATTTGATTTTGTTCACCGCACCGTCAATGGTGCGTGCGTTTCACAAGCAGTTTGGCGATCCGGAGGCCCGGTTGCTGGCGATCGGTCATACAACGGCTGCTGAAATGGATCGGCATCGCTGGGAGAATTACACCGTTCTCAAGCAGGCGGACGTGAATTCAGTATTGGAGTATGTATAAATGGAACGGCTCAATCGGCCACGCAGGCTTCGCCGGAATCAGATAATCCGCGACCTTACGGCGCAAACCCAACTCAATATCGGCGGTATGATTCAACCGTATTTTGTGACGGACGGCGCGGGAATTCACGATGAGATCAAAGGACTACCGGGAATCTATCGAGATTCGGTAGACTCACTCGTGAAGACCATGGACGAGGATATCAAGCTAGGTATCGACAAGATCATGCTGTTCGGCGTCACAGACCGCAAGGATGTTCTCGCAACTTCCGGTTGGGACGATAAGAACCCGGTTATCAAAGCGACTAAGGAACTCAAGAACAAGTTCGGCGAAGCATTGTTTGTCAGCGCCGACGTTTGCCTGTGCGCCTATACCGACACCGGCCACTGCGGCGTCACGCTGGAAGGCAAGATTGATAACGACAAGTCGGTTGCGGTCTTGAGCAAGATGGCAGTCAAATTGGCCGAGGCCGGATGCGACTGTGTGGGTCCGTCAGATATGATGGACGGCCGAATCGGTTCGATCCGCAAGGCACTGGAATCAGAAAATTACTATGACACAATAATCCTCGCATATTCCGCTAAGTACGCCTCCGCATACTACGGCCCATTCCGGGAAGCCGCAAATTCGGCTCCCGGAAAGGGCGACCGCAAGGGTTACCAGATGGACTTCCGCAATCGCCGCGAGGCATTGCGCGAATTACAGCTTGACGAAGACGAGGGCGCGGATATTGTGATGGTCAAACCGGCGCTAGCATATTTGGATATTATCGCTGACTTCGCGGCGAATACGGAGTTGCCGGTGGCGGCGTACAATGTGTCGGGCGAGTATACGGCGGTGAAACTTCTGGCGCAGGCCGGTCTTGCTGATGAAAAAACGATGGTTCTGGAAAATCTCACGGCGATTACACGGGCCGGAGCTTCGATAATTTTGACCTATCATCTGAAGGACATTCTGAAAAATGGCTGGCATAACTAAGGTTGGATTCGATAGCGCGAAATCGCGCAAGTTGATGGAGTTGTCATCAGAGATCATTCCCGGCGGCGTCAACTCGCCGGTGCGAGCGTTTAAGTCGGTTGGCGGAACGCCAAAGTTCATTGCTAAAGGCAATGGCGCCTACCTGTATGATGTCGACGGCAACAAGTATCTCGATTTCTGCAACTCGTGGGGACCACTGATTCTCGGCCATGTCGACAAGGATGTCGTTGCCGCAGTCAAGGCACAGATCGATAAGGGGATGACATTTGGAGCTTCGACGGAACTCGAATATGATCTGGCTAAGTTCATAGTCCAGCATGTAGATGTCGTAGAAAAGATTCGCTTTGTTTCCTCCGGCACTGAAGCGGTCATGTCGGCAATACGCGTAGCGCGTGGATTCACGAAGCGCGACTTGATTCTGAAATTCGATGGTTGTTATCACGGGCACTGCGACCACTTGTTAGTCAAGGCGGGTTCAGGATTAGCGACATTTGGACAGCCGTCCTCTGCAGGAGTACCGGAAGCGATCACCAGTCAAACAGCAGTACTGCCGCTTGATGATGAAGACGCATTGCAGGAATTTTTCGCCAAGCACGGCGATGAACTGGCTGCGGTGATCATTGAAGGAATTCCTGCCAATAATGGCCTGTTGATACAGCGGCACGACTATATGCGACTTCTGCGCGCACTTACCGAACGTCATGGTGCTTTGTTGATACTCGATGAAGTGATCACGGGATTCCGTCTGGGCATGGGTGGTGCAGCTGCGTATTATGGAATTCGTCCCGATCTGGTCACTTACGGCAAGATCATCGGCGGAGGAATGCCGGTCGGGGCTTTTGGCGGACGCGCGGACATAATGAATATGCTTTCGCCGCTGGGTCCGGTATACCAGGCGGGAACGCTTTCCGGCAATCCGGTAGCGATGACGGCCGGATTAGCGACTTTGAAGAAACTCGCCGACGGAAAGATTTACAAGGACTTGGAAGAAAAGAATCGCCGATTTGTCACGTTGTTGATGGAGCAATTGCGCGACAACCTCGTGAATGTGGCGGGCGTCGGCTCGATATATTGGATAGTATTTCAGAACGATCTTCCGCGCGCGGCGCACACGATCAGCACTGACGGCATTTCGCACTATAATCGCATGCATTCGAAGATATTGGATCAGGGGATTTACCTTCCGCCGTCGGGATACGAAGTTTGTTTCCTGTCGGCAGCGCATACAGATGAGCTTCTTGAGCAGGCGGCTTCGATACTTGCGACCGCGATTAAGAAAGAAGCGCATGTATGGGCATAGCCAACAGCCCATTTATCAAAGCTTGCTATGGGAAGAACGATGGTCCGATTCCGGTCTGGGTCATGCGTCAAGCGGGGAGATATCTTCCTGACTATCAGGCAGTGCGATCCAAGGTGTCATTCCAGGAACTGTGCCGATCGCCGAAGCTGATTGCGGAAGTTGTCCGCCAACCGGTGGAGAGATTCAATCTCGACGCAGCGATACTATTCTCTGATATCCTGACAATTCTTGAACCGATGGGAGTGGCGGTCAGTTTTCCGGATGGAGGCCCGGTTATCGGATCGCCGATCTGCAAACCGGCGGATGTCGCGACAATTAGGCGATGCAATATTGAGCGCGACTTGCACTTTGTGTTAGAAGGAATCGGCGAGATCAAGAAGACTCTTCCAAACACGCCGCTGATTGGTTTTGCCGGATCACCATTTACGCTGTTTTGCTATCTCGCCGAAGGCAAAGGCTCGAAGACATTTGACAAAGCCAAGAAGTTTCTCAATCGATATCCTGATGCCGCACGTCAACTGATTGACCTGCTGGCGGATTCAGTGGGGGAATACCTCTGCGCGCAAGTCGATGCCGGGGCTGATGCCGTTCAGATCTTCGATAGCTGGGGTGGGATTCTGGCGCACGATGATTATCGCGAGTGGTCGGCCAGACCGATCGCGGCAATCCTGGCAAAATTGAAGGCAAAGAATGTGCCGCGGATTGTATTCGTCAATAACGTCGCGCCATATCTGAATACCGTGGCGGCATTTGATTGCGAGGTAATCGGGGTAGACTATCGCATCGAACTCGCGACGGCGGCCGCCAACTTTGGCGGCAAGTCTGTGCAGGGGAATCTCGATCCGACCGTATTGTTTAATACGCCGGCAAAGATCGCCGAGAAGACAAACGCGATTCTTGCGAGTCTGCCGAAGCACAGCAATTTGATATTCAACCTTGGTCATGGTATTCTGCCGGAGACGCCGCTGGTATCGGTGGAAACGATGATCGCGACCGTGAAGAAGTTTCGCAAGTAACGATGACTACCGAACAGACATATACGCAAGTGCCGATCGAATTGCTGCGCAAGTACGATCGCCCTGGACCGCGTTATACAAGTTATCCGACTGTACCGGTCTGGAGTAATGAGATCGGACCGGAGCAATATGTCGCAGCTCTGCGATCGACGAG
>CAUJJY010000210.1 GCA_963205155.1 Candidatus Zixiibacteriota bacterium
TCCCGAACAACGGTTCTTCATCAATTTCGCCCATTGTTGGCGCAGTAAGATTCGCGATGAAGCCCAGAAAATGTACCTGGCTACCGACCCGCATTCGCCTGACAAAATCCGTGTCAACGGAACCGTCTCCAACTTGCCGGAATTCGCCGAAGCCTTCGGATGCAAACCGGATGCCCCCGGTATCCGCCCAGTATCAATTCGAGTCAAAATCTGGTAGCTCACTCGATTCTGGAGTATCCCATCCCGCAAAAAAAATCGTCTCCCTGTCAGCAACAGGGAGACGATTCTCGTCTACGAAGTTTTCTCGACCTAGTTCTCGGCCAGCGGTGACGGCAAAACCGGCGGCTTCTTCACCTTCGTGTCGATCTTCTTCAATTCCATCTCTTCGATCAGCAGCGATGGCGCCACAATTGTGGCCGGCATTTCATAGTCATTGCCTATCAGGTAATTGTAGACATAGCGCATGTTGTCCGTCTGCACGATATCCCGCAGGATTCGCACATTCACATCGGTAAACTGCATTCCCCGCAACGGTACTTCGCGGCCGTCCGCATAAATGCGGAAGATTTCGTACGGCTGCGTCAGACCGGCATCGGATCCGCCGCCGGCCTGCTGTCCGAAGAACTGGAAGCCGCCGGTCGGAGTGCCCATGTCGCGAATCTTGGTGATCAAGATTCCGTAGGGCAGATCGATATCCTTGCACATCGCAATCAGGTTCTTCTTCAGCTTGTCGGTGCTGATCTTGTCGGTTGATTCGAAAATCAGGTTCGACGGCTTCGCAGTGACATCTTTGCTGACCGCGCCGCGGGCGCTGCCGTTTGGCTCTTTCACCTTCTTGGTCGGTGTGATCCCAATTAGGATATTGACCAGTTTCCCGTTTTCTGCCAGCAATGCGCGTTGAGGTGGATTTCCGGCGTCGTCGACTCCGTACGCTCCAATCAGCGGCGCATCGCCAAGTTTCTCCAGCGTCGGATCATTGTAAACACTCATCGTCGTCGGCAAAATGCGGCGATTCAGCTTGTTCGCAAAATCGGATCCAGCGCTCATCATCGAACTCATTTGGTCGTTTTCATACACCGGTCCCGGCTGATTCGAAACATTCTTCGAGAACAACTGCCGCAGGAATTCACCGGCTGCCTCTCCCGAAAACATCACTGGCCCGATGTAATCCTCCAGCGTGTCCGCGTTGATCATCCGGTTCATTTTCTCCGCATTGCCCTTGGCCCAGGCAATCAATTCCGCACGACCCGGCAAGCGCTTCAAGTCGTTGACAATAATCCTGTCGGAATTAATGACATCCTCGCCGTCTGCCGAGCGCCCCGCCATTGACAGGCTGAATCCATAGATCCGGTCGCCCCGTAATGTCCGTGTGCCTTCGCTATTGGCGAGATACTGATTGACCACCGAGGCCGTTATATTCAGCTCCGATGAAATAATCCCCGGATAAGCGCGGAAAACTTCGGTCATCGGTTTGGCCAGCTCTTCAAAGAATCCGGCTTCAATGTCTAAAGCTTCCGGTTTGTCGAGATATTTGTTTGCCGGAAACTTGATCCGGTCGTCAGGACGATCGTTGATCACGCGCGACTGTAAATAGGCGCGCTTCTTCGACAACGTCTCCAGCGCCGTCTTGTACACTCTGTCGGTTGCCAGATAGATGGTATTGCGGATGGCATCGTAGTCGTCTTCGATCGGCAGGGCAGTGAAGTCAGCTCCCAAGCCCGTGAATCCCGCCACAAAATTGGAATTGTCCAGTTTGTAATCACCGACGCGCAAATCCGTCGTCAAATACCTGCTGCGCTCCATGCGTGACTGCAACAGCTGTCCCAGGCTGGCTGATACCTCCAGTTGCTGAATGTCGTCGATCGTGTAGCCGATAAAGTACGGTCGATCCAGCTTCTCCATTACCAATTGTGAGCTATTCCGCTGGATCTCGTCTTCCGTGACCTTGAAAAACAGATCCGACCTAGTGTCGGCAAGCACAGCAGCCGCGGTAGTCAAGCAATACACGACGGCCACAAGGATTGAAGCAAATATGTTCTTACGCATGATCAGTTTCCTCCCTGGCCGGCATCGCTGGTCTTTGTCGGCTTGTACGGAGGCGGAAGCAACGGTGGCTTCTCCTGCTCCTTGAACTTTTTCTCAACTTCTAACTCGGAAACCAGAATACTCGGCGCTGTTGCCGATACCGGTACCCAGCCGGATTCGGCGCCGCAGGTGCCATTAAAAATCTCATAGTCGTTCCCGGTGGCGACGATACGGGCGAAGCTTGATAGTGGCGTTCCAACAATGTCCACTCCGCGAATCGCTTCATTCGGGCGTCCGTCCGTATAGCATTTGTAAACCAACAGCGGAATCACTTTGAATGACTGCGGTCCGAATCGTGTGGTCGTCGTGAAGCCGCCGGAAATATCATAGAAGATCAACCCATAAGGCTTGTTCTGCGTCCGGCACTCGTCTCGAAGCATTTCCACCAACTTGTCGAATGAAACCTCTTTCGACGACTTTACCATTAAGTTTCCTTGCCGGGCAACGGCATCCATTCCCGCTTGCTTACGGCCGTGCGCGTTGGACTTGGGAAAGCCCTTGACCGGCGAACGCGAAAGCAGGAAATTCCGCAAGACGCCTTTCTCCACGACGGTGACCGGTGTCGTCTTCACACCCTCGTCGTCATAGAGGTAATGCCCGCGCAAAAAAGTCCCGTTGAATTCGCCTTGCGTCGGATCATCATAGACGTCGATGAATTCCGGCAGAATCTTCTCACCGACTTTCTTCGCGAAAGTCTGGCCTTCCATCTCTGATTTTTGGCGATGACCCTCAATACGGTGCCCGAAAATCTCGTGGAAATAAACGCCCGTTGCACGATTCACTAAAATTGCCGGCCCAATATACGGTTCTGCCAGCGGAGCTTTCAGCAGGGCATCAAGCTCGCCGATCAAGCGTTGGATAGTTGCAACAATCAACTCATCTCCCGGCAAATTCGCCGGATCCTCGGCATCGAAACTCTCGTACCGGCTAATGCGCATACCATCCGACGCCGTCCCTTCGCAACGGACAAAGAGACGCGCATAGGACTGACCGCTTTGAATCATCGACCCTTCGCTCGAAACGAAAAATCGATTGTCGTTCGTGAGTTGCAGTTCCAAACTCGATTCTTCGACGAAACTGTACTCCTTGAACAGCGAACTCATTTCACGCAGCCGGCTCTTCCACATCTCCGCATCAAGTGCCGCCGCGGCCGTTTCGCCAATGTAATTCTCCGGTTGTTCGCGAGAGAAATCAGCGGCAGTGTCTTCCTGCTCAACCATTACTTCTTGATTGGTCTTAACTTTGATGTACTGCTGCAATGCCGCTTTGTAGTCTTGGTCAGTCGCATTCCAGATAACAGTTCGAATCGCCTTTTCGTCATCGCTCAACGGTAATTCCGGCGACTGGCTGAAGCTGAAATCAAATCCAAAGCCGCCGCGGATCTCTCGTGTGTTATCCAAATCATAACTGCCCACGCGCAAATCAATGTCGAGCACCCGGCTGCGGTTCTCATCCTCTTTGGTCAGCGCTCCGTAGGATGCCGTGAGTGCGTGACGGTCGGTGTCCGTAACGTGATAGGCAAGGAAGTAGAGCGGAATCGAATCTGCGTTTGCCAGCGCCTTGAACGAGCGATCCAACTCGGTCTTCATCGCCGTCAACAGCGGTGCCGGTTGAGCACCGAACAGCGGGCTGACATAAACTGCGAAAGCAAGCAAAGCAATCATGACTGCTTTTATTCGTGAATTCATCAAGCCTCCAGAAATGGCTGTAAGTGATATTCCTCTGCGCCGTCTGATGCGCGTTAGTCCTCTGATATACTACGCTGTAGTGCGGCGATTGGCGTAGCAACAGTTATAATCAAAATCGTAGTGGGAAAATAGATGAATTAACCGGCAGAACCCATCGAAAAAGTGACCGGGCTCTGTTTTCGCGGCGATTATTTTGGATAGCTTCCGGCAAGTTTCGAAAAAAACCGGTGTATGCGATGCACGAACCCCGTGTCCGCCAAAAACATCATCGGGCAATGCCCCTCAATTACGTCAATATGGTGCTCCTTGCAGAACGAGACCGCATTCGGACTTGACGCTCCAGCACCGGCGGCGCGATAAAACCACACCGACTTAACTCCCGCATCGCGGCACTGAAGAACCACATCTTCCGTTACGTTGGGTGGTGTCATCACCAAAACCGCCTCCACCGGCGGATTGATCTCTTTCAGGTCGCCGTAACAGTGATGCTCATCAATCAAGGAAACCAGTGGATTCACCGGGAAAACTTCGTACTGTCTTGAAAGAAATTCGCGGAAAATCGTGCGGCTGAAGTCTCGCGTGTCGCGAGAAACACCAACGATCGCAACTCTGCGCTTGGATAGGAAATCCTCAATGTCCTTTAGGTTTGTCATGTGACCTCCCACTGGCACTTGGCGCGGCGGACTGTACTGGTTTCACCCGAGTTATAGTAATAATGGTGCAATATGTCAAGTATTAGTTTGTGCTTGAAATTCCAGGCAAGATAGCGTATCTAATCGTGGGGCTGATAGCTCCCGATTCGAGCTTTCCCTTGAATCAGGTAACTTCTGAACGGTGACGCATTTAGAGAGAATTCAAGTATGCCTTGTAATAGTGTCGTAGAGCTGATTCAGGTCGTAATTGATGACCGCGACCGTCTCAAGGATTATCAGTTTGTCAAGAAGTCATGCGGACAAGGTGTCGGCAACAACTCCTTGCTAATCGATATCCTTCGAGGCATGAGTGTTGATGAACTACTCGAAGTCGATGCCGAAAGCCTTTTGGCCGTCGATCGGACCGACGACGAAGTCCTCGAATTCCTGCGTTTGAAGCATCTTTTTGCCGTCCAGGCAACGCTTGAGGTTCTTACTGGTCGCTTGACAGGCGGTAAGGGACAATCGTGCGCAGTTGCCGATGTCGCTTATGACGGCGACGAAACCATCATGAACGCAGAAATCGATGTCGATGTCATCACCGAACAAATCGCGGCGTGCGCCGGCTGCAAAGGCGGCTGCGGACAACCCATCAAGACCTAGCTCCGGCTGGCTGCATTCAATTATGACGAAACTGATCATCGCAATTGCCATACTCGCTGCCGCCGGAATGGTCTATTGGTTCGTCGCCAAAGACAAGCTGGAGAACTATTATGAGGACTCCGACAATGCCACTCTCCAACAGCTTCCAAATACCTCCGAGAAATATCGACTTCTCATCGGCAAGAAGTTCCCAACAACTCAATTAGTCAGCATTGAAGGCAACTTGGTCAGCACATCGGAACTTGTGGCCTCCGGCAAGGTCATACTCTTCCTGGACCCCGGCTGCAACAGCTGCGAAGGAATGATCGACAAGTGGATTGATCTGGTCGAACGACACACTGTCAACGCCGAAGAAGTTATCGGAATCACCAACATGCTTCCTGCCGATGCTGCTCTGTATCATCAGGAACGCCGCATGAATTTCCGACTCTACTGCGACACTGCCCGATACTTCTTCAATAACCACGAAGTCACCGACTTCCCGCTGCAACTTGTAGTTGGGCGCTCCGGAACGATTCACGAACACACCTACGACGTGGGGCGCCAGATCTTTCCCGACCAGCTTAATCGCTGGCTGCAAAACTAAAAATCCCGGCACATAAAATCGAAACCCGGGAGGGGATCCCGGGTTTCTCAGGCAGAAAGCGCATCAGGTGTGAAAACACCTACAGGGGAGGTCTATTATGCACGTCAAGCGTGCAGTAGCTTGAATACTGTGTCGGAAGTCATTTGA
>CAUJJY010000211.1 GCA_963205155.1 Candidatus Zixiibacteriota bacterium
ATACCTGGGCGCCATGACGATGCGCAAGGGACTTGCCATGTCACGAAACCTCATCGCAATTAAGCTGCTCCAGCAGGTTGGGGTCGACCGAGTCATTGAGACCGCGAAAAAAATGGGCATCACCAGTCCGCTGACACCAAACGCTGCCCTGGCGATCGGAACGTCGGAGACTTCATTATTGGAAATCGTGAGTGCCTACACCAGCTTTGCAAATCTGGGAATTCATGTAGAACCAAGATTCATCCTTAAGGTCGTCGACCGCTATGGTAACGTGCTGGAACAGAGCAATGCCGCGACCCGCAAATCAGTAGCGGACCCGGCCGAAACTTATATCGCCGTGAGTTTGATGCAGTCGGTCATGGATGACCGCCAGGGCACGGCCGTCTCCGCGCGCTCGCGTGGATTTCAGCGTCCCGCGGGAGGCAAGACCGGTACTTCTGACAATTTCTGTGATAACTGGTTCATCGGATACACACCGCAAATCACTGCCGGCGTATGGATCGGATACGACGACAAGACTTCCATCGGATACAATCAGGCAGGATCAACGAATGCTCTCCCGATATGGACAGATTTTATGATAGCGGCGCACGAAAACCTGCCCGTTGAAAACTTCGTCGAACCGGCTGGAATCGTGCACGAAACTGTCTGTCTTGATTCAGGAAAAAAGGCAACTTCAGGCTGTCCGCATATCGCAGACGAAGTCTTCCTTCAAAATCAACGATTGGAAGATTGGTGTTCAATTCATAAGGGGCGAAAAGGGATCTAGTCCAACAGCCAGAAGCGGCTATATGGCTTTAATTTGACTAACGCTTGATCCGTGTCAGCTTCTCGAGAAACTCGCGCGCTTCACCTTTTGATAAACCGGCTTCAACAAGTGCGTCTTCACTCTGATCAAAGTCTTTGAGGTTCTTGAATAAGAGCTTCAGTTCCACTGCAGAGAACTGCTGTGCATTGAGTTGATAGTCTTCAAATGCCTCCCAAGCAACGGGAACCACTTGCTTTACAAAGTGCGACATGGCTTTCGCATACTCGCGAATTTCAGCTTGGGCATGCTCATCTAAGCGCAGCTTCAGGAAGTGGAAAAGATTATGGAGATCAATCTTCCAATACCACTGGGTATAAAGTGATAGCGGCAGATTGATGCGCGCTAACTCCCTTGCTACACCTGCGTCGATAGCTTTGAGATACTCATCATAAAGATGGCGATTGCTGGTGTTAAGAAACGCCAGAAATGATTCACGCACCGCCGGATCAACTTCAGCCTCTTCCCTGCCTTGACGATTGGTAGTGGACTGTTGCTTGATGTCTTCCGGTCTGGGAACATAGAAATCGTCTTCCATCACAGAGTAGCGGCCGGAATATTCATTAACGTTGGCCGTACGGTGGCGGATCCACTGCCGGGCGATGAAGATGGGAAGCTTGACATGAAATTTAAATTCGACCATCTCAAACGGCGTCGTATGCTGATGGCGCATTAAGTAGCGAATGAGTCCTCGGTCCTCGCGGCGCTTCTTAGTCCCGTGTCCATAGGAAACACGCGCAGCCTCAACGATTGAATCATCCGAACCCATGAAGTCAACGAGTCGAACGAATCCCCGGTCGAGGACTTTAATTTCCTGATCGATCAGGCCCTTGTTGTCATCCATAACGTGGGGAGATATAAGGGATTTTCGCAGTCGAGTCAATCATTTCGTTGGAATTCAAAAATCGCAGATTTTTCGCCGATAAGATCGGGTCAGATCTCGGGTCCGCGGGACATGGCTAGCGCCCGGGCAGTTAACATCCGCAGGTTTCCGTGCCAGAATTCGATTTTATCAAGATCGTCTTCCTTACTGACCCAGCTGTATGCGGTGTGTTCGTCACTAATAATCACATCGGTAGCGCTTGTGCGACAGAGAAAGTAGACTCCGTACATCAAGGCGCCGCGAAATTCCCAATTGTCGACCATTGTAATCGAAAGGATTTCGACATCAGTGATGCCCGTCTCTTCGAGAATCTCCCGGCGTAGACCGTCATCCCATTTCTCGCCTTCATTGAGCCGTCCGCCCGGCAACTGCCATTTGCCTTCTGGAGTTCGAAGGATCAGCGCCTGCCCGTCAGAATTGAGCAGCACGGCGGTTTGAACGAT
Organism: Candidatus Zixiibacteriota bacterium; assembly: GCA_963205155.1. Classification (GTDB taxonomy): domain Bacteria; phylum Zixibacteria; class MSB-5A5; order CAIYYT01; family CAIYYT01; genus JADJGC01. Next base: position 2,132 of record CAUJJY010000211.1, read on the forward strand.
TTGTGAAACGAAATAATTGGGCATCGGTTTACGTTGTCACATTGAATCTACTGTGTCGATCTGTTGTCCACTATTGTCGTCCGGCTCGCGCACACAGCGGAATCCATGTCTTGGATTCCCCCACCATTTGTTCTGATGTGTCACTGCCCTGCCATTGTAACCAACGAAATAGGCTTGCGCAGTGTCAAATTCATCGGCTGTCCACATATAAATTGGCCAGTAGTCGGTCGCCCATAGCGGCGATTCCTTATCTGGGATTTGCTCGCAGACCGCAAACGACGACTTACCATCCCAGGTACATCCGGCGTGTTTTCCATGACGAACCAACGAGCGAACAACTTCTTCCGTGGTCGGCATCCGCCACACGTTTTGAGGTGAATCCATCAGAGTCGAACCATCGGCCGAAAGGTAACGACAAAGGCAGAAAGTATCCATTTCCGCCTGACTCGCGTGCCGATACGCATCTTTCGCCTCTAGATCAGTACCTACCGGCGGCAGACCGAACAACGCAATCTGATTCCAAGCAAGATTTGATCCGGTCCCTTCCGCGCCTTTTGCCCAGCCCGGACCCTCCGGCGCCCAAATCAATCTGACCCCATTGCCCTCTATTAGTCGCTCGGTGCGGATTCCATCATCCTGTCGAGTCAGGAGAATTGGAGCATTGCCTACGGTTGCGCCAACAGCGATGCCAATCGGAATGCCGGTGGCGATCAACCAGCGGAGATTCCGTCTGAACCAATTCTGCTGAATTTGCGGTGCCAGTTCGATGTTCTTGCGTACTTTCCAGTCAAACCAAAACATTCCTCCGATCAGCGCCAAACCGGCGCTAAGAAAGAATGTCAGCGCCAACCCGACCGGGTCTGTTTGACCGCGTGAAATCTGCAACTGCATCCACCATATGCCAAACCACACGCCAACCACGATCAGAATCGATCCACCGATTCTCGGCCAGATTAAGCAGATGATGGTCAAAGAGAAGCAGATAGCAGCAGGTAACACATAGCGAATTGCAATGTGGAACGGCAATCCCCAAGCTTCGTAGTAAAGCTCTCCGAAACTCCACATCATCCAAAACGATGTGATGATGGTCAAAAGGATTACGGCTATCCAGCCGGGGAGTTGTTTACGATCGAATTTCACAATGCAAGGATAAATGATCGACTGACTTATTGCAAATAATGAGGAAAATCTAACTTCTCTTGATCGAGAACTTCTTTATCCGCTTTTCATGCCGGCCGGCCTCGAATGTCGTCTCCAGCCAGACTTTGACAATCTTTTCTGCCAAATTGCTGTCGACCCATTTCGAGCCAAGTGTCAAGATATTGGAGTCGTTGTGTTGCCGGGAAAGCACTGCCATTTCTTCGGTCATAGCGTAAGCACCACGAATTTCCGGCAGCTTGTTGACAACCATGTTCATACCATTGCCGGTCCAACAAACCGTGATCCCGCGGTCGACTTCGCGATTAGCAACCGCATGAGCCACGCGCATTCCGTAGTCGGGGTAGTCAGTCGATTCCTCGGAATCCGTACCAAAATCGGTGACTGTGTGACCAAGCGATTGTAGATATCGCTTGAGATGTTCCTTCAGTTGGAAGCCCTTATGATCTGCGCCGATAGCAAGTTTCATGGTGATGATAATACGCCGTATTTGCCACTCGCGCAAGTGCAACATTTCCGTGTAATGATTCTTCAGAAAAAAAAGAAGGCGGCCGAACAACGACCGCCCAAAACCAGTTTTGGTCGGAATCTGATTACGCGCCGACTGTCTCGTGCGAATATACTCGTGTCAACCAGCCTCGCTTATCGTTGCCGTTCTCGATGATGTCAGCAAAAGCAGTTTGCAGTTTCTTGGCAATTGGACCTGCTTTGCCGGATCCGACGGTGATTTTGTCAACCGAACGAATTGGGGTAATCTCCGCGGCGGATCCGCTGAAAAACACTTCGTCGGCAACATAGAGCAACTCACGCGGAAGATTACGCTCGAGCACCTTGATACCCATTTCTTTGGCAAGTTGGATGACGGTGTGTCTCGTAATACCTGGAAGAATGGAAGCGTTGTATGGTGGTGTAATCAGGTTGCCTTCATGATACACAAAGATGTTTTCACCCGAACCCTCGGAGACCAGACCATGCACGTCAAGAGCTATCCCTTCAACATATCCGTGTTCCAAAGCTTCCATTTTGATGAGCTGGCTATTCATATAGTTGGCGCCGCTCTTGGCAAAGGCCGGAAACGTATCCGGAGCCATCCTGCGCCAGGAAGAGACACAGACATCAACACCATTTTCCATGGCGCCGCCACCGAGATAGCTGCCCCAATCCCAGACCGCAATTGCGACATCAATCGGGCATCCGGCCGGGTCAACGCCAAGCTGCTTGTAACCGCGATAAGCAACGGGACGAATATAGCAGGACTCTTTTTTGTTCAGGCGAATCAATTCGATTTGCGCCTCATTCAGTTGCGCTTCCGTAAAAGGGATCTTCATTCGATAGATCTTCGCAGAATTGAAAAGGCGTTTAGTATGATCTTCCAACCGGAAGATGGCTGAGCCTCTCTTTGTCTTATAGCAGCGGAGGCCTTCAAAAACGCTGCTGCCGTAATGAACGACATGGGAGAGGACGTGAATCTTGGCATCCTTCCAGTCGACGAACTCCCCGTTCATCCAAATCTTGCCGCCTTCATCAAATGCCATGCGTCCTCCTCCAAACCTATTAATTCAATACCATCAATTTTAGAATAGCGCGGGAGATAACGATTCTCTGAATCTCCGAAGTTCCCTCGCCAATTTCAGTCAATTTCATATCGCGCCACATGCGTTCCACCGGATACTTTGAAGACGTGGCATCCGCACCTATAATACTGATAGCCTCAAAGGTGCAGAAGTTGCAGACCTCCGAAGCATATAGTTTTGCCATCGCCGACTGCTGGGAATAGTTTTGGCCCTTGTCCTTCATCAAGCTGGCGCCATATATCAATCCGCGAGCAGCCTCGATCCGGCACGCCATGTCGGCGAGTTTGAACTGCACCCACTGCTGGTCCGCCATGGGCTCATCATATTGCGAGTTAGTAGCCGCATATCTTGCAGCCGACTCGAACGCTCCGACAGCTAATCCCAACGCCATGGCGGCAATTGATATTCGTCCGCCATCAAGCGTCTTCATGAACTGCTTGAAACCTTCCCCCTCGCCGCCAATCAGATTTGCCTTCGGCACCTTGACATCATCAAAATGCAGAAATGCCGTATCGGAGCCGCGGCAACCCATCTTATTTTCCTTCTTGCCGACAGAAAAGCCTTCTAGGCCCTTCTCCAGCACAAATGAAGATATGCCCTTCACGCCGCCGCTACGGTCGGTACGGGCAGTGACAATTGCGTATTTACAGAGGTTTGCCGAAGTGATCCAGCATTTGGTACCGTTGAGAATATAATGATCGCCGTGGGGATCGGCAACTGATTTGGTTGCTCCGGCGTCCGAACCTGCCTGGGGCTCAGTTAGGCCAAATGCGATCAGATAGGGTTCGCTGTCACCAAAATGCAAATAACGCTTCTGCTGCTCTTTCGTCCCGAAACTATATATCGGGCCTGCTCCGAGAGAATTGTGAGCCGCGACGGTTAACCCTGTGGAACCGCATACCCTGCAGAGTTCCTCAACGATGATCGAGTATTGTATCGTATTGGCGCCCATCCCGCCGAATTCTTGTGGTATCTGAACCGCCCACCATCCTTGTTCATGGATCTTCTTGATTGCAGTACTGGGAAAAACTTGGTTCTCGTCAGCCGCAATCGATAGCGGGGCGATCTCTTTTTCACAGAAGTCGCGGACCTGCATGCGAAAGTCAATGTAGTCACTATCTGCGAACATTATTGCCCTTCGTTGATGATAGCGCGTGAAATAACCATCTTTTGAGCTTCGGTTGTTCCTTCATAGATTTCCGTCACGCGGGCATCGCGGAAGTAACGCTCGACCGGATACTCCTTGACGTAGCCATAGCCCCCGTGAATTTGTACAGCTTCATTGGCTACGAAGTTTGCTGTCTGCGATGCGAACAATTTCGCCATTGAAATCTCTTTGAGACATGAGACGCCCGAATCAAACATCACGGCAGCGCGATAAGTCAGCAGTCGCGCCGCATCGATGCGCGTCGCCATCTCGGCAATTTTGAACTGTGTGGCTTGGAAATTGATCAGCGGCTGATTGAATTGTTTGCGTTCACGGGCATACGAAACGGCCTCATCATAAGCGGCCTGGGCAATTCCCAGCGCTTGTGCCGCTACTCCGATGCGACCAGCGTCTAGAAGCGAGAATGCAACACGAAGACCGCGATTTTCTTCGCCAAGCAACTGCCCAACCGGAATTTTGCAGTCAATAAACGACAATTCGCGAGTATCTGATGCGCGCAGACCCATCTTCTTTTCTGACTGACCCAACGACATCCCGGAGGCACCCTTCTCAACGATCAGGCAGGAGACGCCGTGCTTTCCTTGATCGGGGCTGGTCAATACGAACACAATAAACACCGAGGCATACCCCGCGGAACTGACCCAACTCTTGGTTCCGTTGAGTACGTAGCTGTCTCCGCTCCTAATGGCACGGCATTGAAGTGAGCCGGCATCGGTGCCGGCACCTGGCTCCGAAAGAGAATAGGCGCCGATGATCTCACCGGCCGCGAGCTGAGGAAGATACTTCTTCTTCTGCTCCTCGGTGCCAAATCCCTTAATGGCCTTAATTACCAAAGAATTGTGCACCGAAAGGGTAATAGCATGAGCTGCGCACGCCTTGGAAATCTCTTCAATCGTCAACGCATAGCTTAAGCTGTCGACTCCGAGGCCGCCGTACTCTTCCGGCGCCAGCAGACCGAAGTAGCCCAACTCCGCAGTTTCCTTAAGTAGCTCGGCAGGCATCTCGGCCTTTGCGTCGAGTTCTTCGGCGATCGGCTTCAACCGCTTCTCGGCAAAGTCGCGCGCCGTATCGCGCATCATGATGTGGTCTTCGCTTAAATTAAAATCCATAAACCGGGAATCTCCTCATCCGACCATTATCCTCATTACTGCACTAATTCGCCACAGCGCGGGCGCCATTTCGATCTAATTTGTGGCACTTCCATAAATATAGAATCCACGACCGCTCTTTCGGCCCAACCAACCCGCCTGAACCATCTTCTTCAACAACGGGCACGGACGATACTTGGGGTCGCCAAGACCGCTGTGCATTGTCTCCAATATTGCCAGGCATACATCCAAGCCAATAAAATCCGCGAGTGTGAGTGGACCCATTGGATGGTTCATCCCAAGCTTCATGACCGTGTCGATCTCTTCCTTACCGGAGACTCCCTCCATTAAAGCATAAATCGACTCATTGATCATCGGCAGAAGAATTCGGTTGGCGATGAATCCCGGATAGTCATTGACTTCAACCGGTGTCTTATCAAGCTTTATCGCCAGGTCCTTTATGATCGCGCAAGTCTCGTTACTGGTCGGAAAGCCGCGAATGATCTCTACCAATTTCATCACCGGTACGGGGTTCATGAAATGCATCCCGATGAATTGCTCCGGTCTTTGTGTCGCCGCCGCAAGTTGCGTTATCGGTAGAGATGAGGTGTTTGACGCAAAAATCGTGTCCTTCGGGCAAATGGCATCCATCTCTTTCCAGAACAAGCTCTTGACTCCATAATCCTCATAAATGGCTTCAACCACTAATTGAGCAGAGGCTGCTTCCTTGAGATTCCCGGTAGCGTTAACCCGGCTCAACGTGGCGTCCGCATCGGCTTTCGAAATCAACTCGCGCTTGACCTGGCGTGCTAGATTGAGTTTGATCATTTCGACGCCTCGAATCAGAGAATCGGGCGTCGCATCCATCAACGTAACACTATAACCCTTCTGCGCAAAGACATGAGCGATACCATTTCCCATGGTGCCGGCGCCAGCCACCGCGACAGTCTTGATCTCCATCTTAGTTCCTCTTTCAGTCGCTTAGACTAATTCAATCGCCAGAGCAACGGCATTTCCGCCGCCCAAACAAAGGGTCGCCATTCCGGTCTTCTTACCACGATCCTTCAAAGCATAAATCAGAGTCGTCAAAATCCGCGCTCCCGAGGCACCAATCGGATGGCCAAGTGCAACAGCTCCGCCATTGACATTGACGCGGTTCCAATCCCAGCCAAGGGCCTTGCCGTCGGCAAGCGCCTGAATACTGAACGCTTCGTTCGCTTCGATCAGGTCGAAGTAATTGATATCGACGTTCATTTTCTTCATGAGTTTCTGAACAGCGTAAATTGGTGCAAAGAACAAATCTTGCGGAGGCGTTCCGGCAACTGCATACCCCGTGACGCGCGCGATCGGCTTGAGACCATTGGCGTCGGCATAACCCGACGAACTAACGACCAGTGCGGCACCGCCATCATTTAATCCTGGAGCATTTCCGGCCGTTACCGTCCCATCCTTTTGAAACGCCGGCTTCAGTTTGGCCAACAAATCGACGGAGATATCCTTGCGAGGAGACTCGTCAACATTGAAAGCAGTGGGATCGCCTTTGCGCTGTGGAATCAGCACATCAAAGATTTCGTCTTTGAATTTGCCAGAATCCATTGCAGCACAGGCTTTACGATGTGAATTATAGGCATATTCGTCCTGCTCTTCGCGCGGAATTCCGGTCTTTTGTTGGGTATATTCCGCGGCACCGCCCATGTGGTAGTTATTAAAAGAGTCCCAGAGGCCATCTTTTATCATCAGATCTTCGGCCTGCTGATTGCCCAAGCGAAAACCGGTACGCGCATTTGGAAGGGCATACGGCGCATTGGACATCGATTCCATGCCGCCGGCCACAATTAGGTCCGCATCTCCGGCCTTGATCGCCTGCGTAGCCAACATGACAGATTTCAACCCTGACCCGCATACCTTATTTATCGTGATGCACGCAACTTCCGGCGGTAACCCACCGTGAATTGCCGCTTGGCGCGCAGGCGCCTGACCTGCTCCAGCTTGCACGACATGGCCCATGATGCACTCCTGGACATCCTTCGGATCAACGCCAGAGCGTCTGATGGCCTCTCGAATGGCGAATGCACCAATTTGCGGAGCGGAAAAACCGGCCAACGATCCCTGAAATTTGCCAATCGCTGTCCGACAGGCTGACAAGATTACGGCTGTGGGTTGATTGCTCATTCTATTCTCTCTCCTA
>CAUJJY010000212.1 GCA_963205155.1 Candidatus Zixiibacteriota bacterium
AAATGGGCGTCTTAATCAGTCTCGAGCAATTCCAAACCACAGTATCTGACGAACAGACCTGTCTTATCCTCAACTCTCGCCAATCCAAGCGACCGTGCGGTGCGGACGAATGGGTGGCGGCAACTAAGGACGCAATCAGCCATTATTCTTCTCGGGAATCCCTCTTTCTCACCTCGATTGGGATGAATAGTTGGGAATTGACTGTTCACCTCGTGAATATCCTCGGCGGTCGGCAGATCATTGTCATCCCTACGGACCTTACCGAATACGGCTACTTTTCGATTGACGATTTCCTACGGAGCTTCAGACTCGATGAAGAGCGAACTTCCCTCCTGATCTTGAATAGTTCCAAAGACCAACCTTCTGAAGAATGGCCGCAGGCACGCGATGAGTTCCTGTTTGCTAGTGCCCGTATATTGGTTTCTGTATCGGTTCGACCTTCTGGCCGCCTTCAATCACTCCTCGCGAATTCAAACGGCATAGTCGACAGCTCGTTTCGTACTCATTATCGCAAACCGACCGACCGTGTGCACTATGACTGGAATGGGATAAATCTCAATCCGCGGGTCGGTGATGGTTGGGATGGTCTGACTCATTGGACGAGATCCGGTTTTAGCCCGCTTGAAACGGGAGATCATTTTGACTTCTACAGTGCAATACTGGAATCGAAGGGCTATCCGTTTTCTGCCTTACATATCCTCGAACGAATCCTGCAGGATGGTAGAATCCTCGCCTCCAGCCGATTCATTCGCGGAGGATACCCAGTTGTGTCATTGACAGCTCAATCCCCCATCGATGCAATCAAGTTGATGCGCTGGCGGAAACGATACGCTTATTACAGCTTCGAACCTTACGGAATTAGCATTGATGCCTCATTTGCCCACCGGCTCGGCATCCGGCCCGTGTCGTATGGCACCGTTGCGGATTTCGACTCGCTCCCCGAACCTGACCGGCCATTCTTTCAGAACGCAGGTTCAGAGGTTGCAGAGTGGCGACCGGAAGCCGAATGGCGACACGTCGGGGATCTGAACTTGCGGGACATCCCTCCCGAAATGATGCGGGTATATACTTACCGGGAAAGTGAGATTGAAGGATTACGGGCGTTGTCGCCTTGCGAAGTGGTATCCCTGACGATCGGAGACTAACGCTTGCCGTGAATATCAGGACGGGCGAACTTGTCGCCGTCTTTCGGCATCAATGGAGAGCTTTGTTGGTAATCTGACTTGCCCACCTGGGAATTGTAGATTCGCATACGAACGGTAAAGTCCTGACAAGACTGGCATCGACTGATATTGTTGGCTTTGTCCTTTGGAACCCGGCGCGTCTTGGTATGATTAGGAGCGAAAATTTGCTTACCGATGACCTCGTAGCCCTTGGCATGATCGCGGTCGTCGTTCCACTTGACTCCCTGAACCACACGCTGGTTGCTTTCGTCATAGATCGTCACGCCCGGGCAGTCAATTATGACGTATTCCTTTTCTTCGTGATAGTCGCGCGAGGCCGAATTGAAGAAACCATAGAAGTCGCCATATCTCTCGTTACACGGCAAACACAGGTAGACCCCTTTGTATTCGCGCATGACCTTGCCACAGATGTGGCAGCGCTGGGACTTGTCGTCCATATCGCCTATCCCTTGCCGCCGTCGGCGACGCCATGGACTGATGAAGGCAGGTTGAGGAATCGGCAGGAGTCGCCGACGACCTCAATGCGACACGCCGGACAGCGCATCGACCCGCGTGACTTGATTAGCTTTCCGCTGCAGAGCGGACAGTTCGTTCTTTTACGGCGCTTGAATGGCCTCATACTCTCTCCCCGTCGGGCGGTGCGCCCGCCTCAAAGTTCTTTGACTCAAGCGATCTGCCAGAACGTGCTTATCCCCGGAACAACATCACACCGGCAAACAGCGCTGCTGCCACCGGCAGGATGTGCATAAAGCTAAGTGGCGATAACCATGCCCCTACCAGGGCAACTGCCACTGATGGTATGGCCACGCAGCGTACAATGTCGAACGAGAGCTTAACCAGCCGCCAGAGCAAGAGTACCGTTAACGCGGCCACGGCCAAGTACACTGCCCATGCTGTTACCGGCCCGTACTGCGCTGTCAGGTAACCGTGGAGTGTCACTGCCGTCTCCGACAGCCGTCCAGGCATATCGACTACTAATTGCGAGAACTGCGCCTTCAACCCTGCGAACATTCCAACTTCCCCTATTCGTAATCTGATGAAATTGTCTCGTCCATCGGCTCGATCGTCAGTGAGGATTCCCCAACGCGCTGCAACCCGATCATGCGCCTGGTGAGAAAGTTCTGCGATGTAATCCACTTCTGCGACAAGTCGAGAACTTCCTGCTGCTCGACCTCGGTAATCCAGTCAATCACGACAGAATCGTAATGCTGGTCGTCAACCGTCAGGTCGTCCATCGTCAGTGTGAACTTCACGCGCATCGAGCTTCCTCCTTCGGCACTTTATCTGGCATCTCTCTGTGCAGATACATTACCGAGCTGTTCTGAAGTTTTTGACGGGGGTTATACTGTTGGCAGATTTGGGCTTGAGTGGCTGTTCAAAAGGAAACAGCACCTGCGCGACTATTTTGCATGCGTGTTTTTGTGGGGAGTCCCCCATATCGTGGGGAGAAAGTCCTTATGTCACTTTCGGATATCGCGTATATACTCTTGTTATGCAGACCGAATGGCGCAATCTCTACAAGCGGTCCGACATCTTCTTCTGTCCGCATCGACTGCACAAGCACCGCGAAAGCGGCACTTCCGTATGGCACATACTCAAGAACAAAGGCTGCTTTCCGCAAGGCTGCATGTCATTTCGCTGGCGCTGCCAGAAATTCGAGAACGGACAGAAATGCCACCGCGACAAGAAACACGTCGGCAAGGACTGTTTCTCCTGCCCCTTCTTCTTCGATCTCAAAGAAGCACACCAGCCCGAGTTACAGATCGATCGGACCGAATATGATGCCTTCGTGCGACAATTCGAGGAGTTCGAGGATTGGGTAAACGACATCAAGGGAAAACGAATCGAAGTGCGCGGGACAGTGAAATCGATCAATCCATTATTAGTCAACCACGGCGAAAATGGGAATCTGCGTATCGCCGGTCGCGGCGTCCTATTCTATTTCCGCAATGGGATCTTCGGTTATGATAAGTTCCTCGACCCGTTCTATGCGAGGCTGTCATTCGACGTCTATGAGCGTTCCGAGGTCGCTGTCGGCGATGAAATCGATATGAAGGGGCAATTGGAGATCGATCGCGGGAGGTTTGTCTTCGAACGGGTAGGCTCAATCGAGAAATTGCACGACGCCGGCAACGACCCGGTTGAGACCGGTCATTTTCGCCAGGCTAAATTCACCGGCACATTAATCGACGGTCAACCGGCAAAGTGCCTGCGCTGTCAGCACGGGCTCTTGATTGACTCTGTTAATGGAGATGGTCGTTCCCAGCCGCGGCGACTGATGTACTGCACCAAAGGCGTGGCTGACTACCGCTATTGCCCCTACAACGTCTAGCTCTGGACTCTACGCTAGCGGCAAGTACGGCACCGCAACCAACGAATGATCCGATTGCTCACCCCGCGCTAACCTAAAGTAACCCGCCGAAGCAATCATCGCGGCATTGTCGGTGCAATACTTGAATGCAGGGAACAAAACTCGGATACCCTTCTGCGCAGCCCGCTCGACAAACGCCTCACGTAACCGCGAATTGGCGGCTACACCTCCCCCGACAGCAACTAGGTCGATTCCGTGGTCAAGCGCGGCATTGAGCGACGGCGTCACCAGCATATCGATGACTCGCTCCTGAAACGACGCGCAAATGTCATTGAGATACTGACTGCGAAAATCATCCGATTTATCGCGCAAGTAGACGGCAACAGAAGTTTTCAGGCCCGAGAACGAAAACTGATACTCTCCCTTCTTGAAATGAGACCTCGGAAAGCGATGAAACTCGCGATCTCCGACTTTCGCCAGTTGATCAATCATGTATCCCCCCGGATATCCAAGTCCAAGCAATTTGGCGACCTTGTCAAATGCCTCCCCGGCGGCATCATCGCGCGTTGATCCAAGGATCGTGTATTGGCACCAGTCTTCGACTCTTACTAACAACGTGTGCCCGCCAGACACAATCAGCGTAATAAACGGCGGTTTCAGCGAGTTATCCGCAAGCAGATTGGCGAAGATATGCCCTTCCAAATGATTAACGCCGATCAGCGGCAAATTCCATCCAAACGACAGCGCCTTCGCAAAGTTCAGGCCAACCATCAGCGAACCGATCAGACCCGGACCTCGCGTTACGGCAATTGCATCGATTGACGAGGGCGAGATATCGTAGGCTTTTTTGCAGGTTTCAAATACCGGCGTAATCTTGCGCAGTTGCTGGCGCGAGGCGATTTCCGGGACAATGCCGCCGAATTCCGAATGCTCAACCTGCGAATAGACAAAGTCGGCCAAAACGACCTTGCCGTCTTCAACGACTGCAACTGCCGTTTCGTCGCACGAGGTTTCTATGCCGAGTATTTTCATTAGCGCTGGTGGATTTGTACCGAATCCAATGGATTGCCGACCAGTACCACGTTGCCAGGGAGAGCATATTTGATGGCCGCCCGCGTTGAATCACGATAGCCGCCGTCGGCCTCGAAACTGGCGCGAATTTGCCGCCAATCGACCGAATCGCGCATCGACGTCGGGAATCCCACCCGAACCGACGTCAGTCTGGGGTAATAGGTGAACCGCGAAGCATCAAAGTCAAGCGGTGCTCGGATCGCCAAACTATCGAGCGACCTTTCAGCCATTGGCTCGACGTTAAGTGATATGGTCACCGAAGAGTCGCTCAAAGAAAGGTGCAGCGAGTCAGGAACCATCAGCCTCACCTTGTGTGAAGTGGACGTCGTTAGTCCGTTTAGCTCAACCGCCGCCGTCGAGACCTTTTTGAGATTCCGTATGATGGTCGCCGGACCCGAGACACGAATCATCTCCGGCTCAATCCTTGGTCGACCCGCAATCAAGAACCCCTCGGCTGGCTTAGCCTTGACTTCGCTCTCAATCAGCACATTCTTCTCGGACACGCGTTCAAATCGCAGGAAGAGTTTTCTTGGAAAAGCGATTTCGACGCGTTCATAAACCTGGTCGAAAGCCGCTGCCGCGATACGATCGGTCAAGTCGTGTTCAATCGAACCTTCGCGAAATTCGGAAGCATCGACTTGAACAACAATATCCTTGGTTGCAAGCGCGATAAGTTGCTTGCCGGTCGCTTTTACGCGAAGCGTCATTGTCGAGGGAAAGTCGCTGACCAGGACAAGTCCGGCGGGAACATTGCTTAGGACTAACGTCGCATCGAGCTGATATTCATATGCCTTGTTGGTAGCCACGTGTACCCATAGCAATAGGGCAAGCAATACAGCCCCGATTTTCAAGGTCAGATTGTTGAAAGGGTTAAAGCGCATGTCACCTCACGCGCGGCGGAAACGACTACTTGTTGGACGGCAGAATCGTCTTGCCGAATGAAATTTCACCGTTATCAATCCGCAGATTAAAGCCACACTCCGGGTTTGAACAGGCCCAGGCTTTGAAGCGAATCGCGGCGCCTTCACGCCCGTAATCGGAAAGCGGGAGCAGGCGGCCGACCTTGCATTTGAGACATTCGGGAAGTTGAGTGTCCATAACGCTACATTCCTTTGGCGGTTGCAGTTGCTCTTCTTTGGGTCACGCCGCAAATTAACTGCAGCCGCATGTGAAGTCAAATGAATTGATTATTTTGACCAGAGCAGGGTCGCAACGTCACGGCCGGTCTCATCGACCGAGTGCAGAATCAAGTCTGATTTGCCATCGAGATTCAGGTCGGTCGCGTCCAGCCAGTTGCACCGTCCGGCTTGCCTTGACGAAACGGGTTTGTCGGAAAAATGCGGATTCTGGGCACCCTTAAAGACTTCGATCTCGTCGTCATCGTTTAAACTGATCAGGTCATTGATGCGATCTTTGTCGAAGTCGCCATGAAGACAGCCAATCAACCGGGTTGGAACTCCACTGCCGAAATAGTCGATGGCACAGCTAATCTTCTTGACCGAAGTCGGCTGCTCCGACAACACTCCCCCTTGAGGCTGGAATACATTCAGATCCACCTGCATTCTTTTTACCAGCAGCGACTTCATCAGACTCGTCGGGCTAACATTGACAGTTGCCAAAATCGCCGAGGCGACACCGTCGCCATCCAGATCTGTAACCACCAATCCGAGGCAGTATTGATCAAGGACGATTCTCTTCGACGGCCTCGGTGCAAAACCAACCTGCCCGCCGGCAAGATAGATCTCCAGCACTGTCTTAAACTCGTCCTGCTCGCCCTGTGTGAAAACGCGGCAGTAGTCCACAATCTTATCATTGTTCAAATCGCCAAATCCCCACGACATGAACTTGAGATTATCCAGAAAGGCTGCACGCACTTCCAAAAGCTGACTCGGAGCCTCGGAAAACTGCAGATCGCCAATCTGATAACAAACGGCTAAACCGCTCCCCGACGCCACGAGAATGTCCGGTGTTCTGTCGGTATTCAGGTCAGAGACCGCGATCGTCGGAAGAGTTATCGCCAGACCACAAGTCGCGCCGGACGCGAGCAGATTCTTGCCCAAGTTCGCAATCGACCCATGTTCAATCTTCACAAGACGCACCAGCGTGAAACCGGACCGTTCGCGCTTGAGAACCCGCACTCCGTCCCAGCATGGCAAAACCGCGTCGAAGCTACGGTCATTGTTAAGATCAAAGAGAAACTCATATTCAACGACGAAATCTGGCCGGGGAACGGCGAAAAGACGCTCGAACCGGGCAATCTCCTTGGCTTGCGCCGCAAATCCGCCTTCGTCAAAATCGACTACGTGAAGGGCTTCCAGACCAAGCAGGGCAATCTCAACACGATTGTCGCCATCCAAATCGACCGCCTGAATGGCAAAGACCGACGCCGGCATATCTATCGAAAGTGCAGGAATGGCATCATAGTTTCTTGTGGCCGATTCCTTGTGAACCAACAGCCGCAATCCGCGCTGCTCACTGCTAACAACTATCGCCAGTTCACGGGCGCCAACGCCATCAAACTGAAGAGGAATAGTCGCCAGAATCTTGCCATCGGGGACTATCGACTGCGCGGAAAAATTGTCGGTGTCTGCCGCATTGACATTTGCAAATATCAACAGACCCAGAAATACAGCCGTTGCTGCTACGGTTCTAATGAATCTCGAGATTTTGGTCACTCTGTAGAGTTCGCACTGCAACTGAACGTTCACTTATCCTGCCTTCAGGTGGTCACCTGCGGACAGTGGGATTTTTTCCACTCGCCCTGTTAGGTTATAATTTACTCAAAAGCGAGTGAAGAGGTTGCTTATTTTTTGCATGATCTGATTCGCATGACCTGAATGGTTGAGACTTCCGCCTATTGCAACCAATCACTGCGATCAAAATCATTCCAACGAAATCTGCTGACGCCGCGATCGGTGCCAATCCACACGAAGTCGCCGTCGGCGATGATCGACCGGACACGAATTCCAATCAGGCCGTCATTGGGCGTATATCGATACCAGTTATCTTTGCGGCTGTTGTAGCGATACAGCCCGCTCGCCCCGCCTGCCCAGATGACGTTGTCATGGACTAATAACGCTGTTAAATCAGCGTTCCTAAATACGGCGTTCCTGTCAAATATCGTGCTCGCCAAGTTCTTTAGATTAACGACGACCACTCCGTCTTCTCCGACAGCGTACAACAACGAATCAACGACCTGGATTTGGTAAACACCAGTACGCAAATGCGGTGAGTCGAGCAGGAGTCGCCGCCATTCACTTCCCCCCCAGACCAGCGATAACACTCCGATATCAGTTGCCGCATAGATAATCGAGTCGCCTTGGGCAAAATCGTAAATCACTCGTGGCAGCATAATGTCGGTATTCGCATCGTAGATAGAGTCGCGCCGGATATCAAAGACCGATACGCCGCGGTCGGTGCCGATGATCAGATTGTTCTTTACCGGCAACAAAGCCGTTACTCGTTCGCCCGAAATGCCATCGAACTGACCGTACGACCGAAACGTCCGCGATTTGCGATCCATTCGTACCAGTCCCCTCTCGGTACCGATCCATACGCTTTTCGCATCATGTGCAATCGCATAGTACTGATCTGAATTGATTCCGCGATCGAGACGCGAATCGAAATACTCCCATTCGCTCTGGGATCGATCATAAGCTGTTATTGTCCCCGGCAATCCGTCGCCGCCGCCGAGAAACCAGAAGTCATCGCCATCGGAATCCATCGCGGCAACGTCATCGTCGTAGATGCCCTGCGGCATAACCGCCAAATCATAAATCGCTAAGTCGCCTTTGGCTGGACCAATACCCCAAATCCCCATCCAGGCGATGTCGTTGTCATCCTCAAGAATTTGCGTGATGCGAAACTGTGCCATCTCGCGGTCGGTCAGTATTCCGGGCGAAAAATAGGAATAGCCTGGCGGCACGAAAAACTGTGGCAACTGCGCTGTAGAAATGCCGGATGGCTGCAATTTCTCGGTTGGAAAATTCGCAATCGTCGACCAGTCCTGAAAACCCGGATTATAATAACTCGCTCCGCTCGGAGTATCGACCCAGATGTCGTCCGTTAATCGATCGACGGCAATCCGCCTGACGCGATTGTCAGGCATTCCATCCGACACAGTGAGCGGATCGAGCCATTCATCAAACGCTTTGTCGTAACGCAGTATTCCGCCGGTGGTGGCAAAATAGATTGTGTTGAAGCCGCGGGCTATTCCGGTCACATAGCGGGTGTTTGTGAAGCTTACCCAGTCACCGGGGCGATAGTAATTGTAAACGCGCTGTCCGCTGGCAGAAACGGTCGAGCCCAACAAGAGGACTATTAGCAGTAGTTTACTCATTCAAAAAGTCGATCGCTGATTTGGTCAAAACGGCCGCTCCGATCGGGATCGCCTCCTCGTCGGCTTTGAACTTCGGATGGTGCCAAGCGTGAACCGCTCCGAGCTTGGCATTTCCGACACCAAGGAAGAACATTGCACCGGGGACAGCCTGTACATATCGTGCGAAGTCCTCACCGCCCATCGATGGATGCAGTATCTTCTTGATGCTTTTGGCGCCAAATAGCGTGATTGCCGAACCGGTTATGAACCTATTGGCCATTGAATGATTAATAAGCGGAGGATAGCTGGCAATGTAGTTGATTGCGGCTTTGCATTTATGGCTGCGTGCGATCCTAGTTACAATCATTTCGATTCTTTTCTTTAGAATTTGCAGTGTCGCTGCGCTTTGCGCCCGTGCAGTGCCGAAGAGTCGGCAGGTCGGCGGTATGATGTTTCGCGCAGTGCCTCCTTCAATTCTACCAATGGTGACCACAGCCGGTTCAAACGGATCGATGTTTCGCGCAACAATCGTCTGCAGCGCGGTTACGACCGCAGAAGTACAGACTATCGGATCGGCTGTTCTATGCGGGATTGCTCCGTGTCCGCCAATTCCGGTGACCGTAACGTCGAAGTCCAATACTCCGGCAAAAAACGCCCCATCGCGGACTGCAATCGTCCCGGTTGGATAGGCTGAATTAACGTGCATGCCGAAGATCATATCTACCCGGGGACGCGAAAGTACTCCTTCTTTGATGAGCTGCAGCGCGCCGCCGGGAGGTTCCTCTTCGGAAGGTTGATATAGTACCTTGACTGTACCGTGGAAATGGTCCTTTAATCGCGATAACATGATGGCTGCCGTTGTTACGGTGGCCATATGCATATCATGGCCGCAGGCGTGCATCCGACCGGGATGTACCGACCTGAACGGGTAACCAGTCTGTTCTTCTATCGGCAATGCATCAATATCGGTGCGGATGGCAACGCATCTGCCCTTGCCGGAGGAGATTTCGGCCAAAATTCCGGTACTGGCGACTGATTTGAACCTGATGCCGCTGTCGGCAAGCGTTTTCTTTAAATAAGCCGAGGTCTTGTGTTCCTGCCATGCAGTTTCAGGAATACGGTGTAGATCACGGCGGATTGTGACCGAACGCTTATGCAGTACGTGCGCCAAAGAGCGGATTTTCTGGTCAAGAGGGTTTTGCATTTCTTTCCTTTAATATAACAGCGGGTGGGAATCCCGGCCATTCTCAATTAGAATTCCCTCGATAATAACGAAACTTATACGTCTTTAGGTTGTTGAACTTTGGAGCCGATAATTATAGTGATATAATAGATATCTCCCCGGAGGATGATTGAGAATTCTTATCCCCTTTCTGGCAATTCTCGCTGTCGTAGCTTACATCGTTGGTTGCAGCGACCCGGTTGAGCCCGAGAAGAAGGTTGAAATGGTCGATGCCGCCGCCTACTTCCCGATGCACAACGGCGATACCTGGTTCTACAACAGCGGCAACATTATCCGCAAAGTTGACGGCGACACAACGGTGAACGGTGTACTCTGCAAACGCGTCTTCAAGGGCGTTGAAACCGATCAAGCCTGGACCCTCGACTCGCAGAGTTTCGCGCAACACCTGTTCGACGGATTCCTCTGGTTTGACCCGCCGCTGCAGATACCACTGAACATGGTCAAAGGCACCCCTCTCCAATTTTCTTCCCTCGGACGGATCAGTGATGCATTTGTTTCCGACGCCGACTCGATCCGGTCCTTTGGAACACTCTCGTTTGACGGCTATATCACTCGCACACTCAATCAAGTCACGCTTGATAGTTGTTTCAAGCTCGATTACAACTACGTCAGCAAGGTTTATCTCAAAAACGGCACTGTCGCAGAGGATACTACTGTTTACTCGGAGATCTGGGCAAAGGGAATCGGCATGATTGACGACGGCGATTTATTTCTCAATCTCGCAATTATCGATGGTATAGAGACTCCGAAATTGCCCGAATAATGGTGCTCGACCAGATTTTTGTTGAAGCCGTGTAACCACAAAGGATATCATGTTTCAGAATGGCGCAGGTTTTGCCGATAAGTATATAATGAGAGTCGCTTGACCTGTTTGCCAACTCTTAGCCTAAAAGAATTGCGAGATAACAATGAGAAAAATGCTGCTTTTGCTGACTATTGCGGGGATGACACTCGTTTCCGCTTTTGTATTGACCTCCTGTGGTGACACCAGCACCAACGGGACGACCAAAAGCAACTGGATAATCAACATCTTGCTTGCTCGAAACGGCGAAACGGGAGCCGTAAGTGTCTATGCCGAGATATTTAAGGACTCCGCTGCCTTCGTGTCCGCCGTCCTCAAGGTAGACGATCAGGGCGTACAGTCGCTCGGAAACGGTAAGTATACCGCCAACCTCGATCCGGCACTGCTGTCCGACACTTCTTTGATCACAATCACGACCCCGCTGGATCCGTTCCAGTTCCAGCAGTTAATCGCTGTCCCGGATACGTTTTCGTTCGACTTTGAACAACTGCCAAATAATCAGGTGTTTAGCTCAACGAATATTGTCAATGTCCGCTGGACTGCTTCCGATTTTGAAGACTTTTCCGGCGGCTATTTCATAGTTACTGAACCAAGCTCATCACTCAATAGCGCAGTTGGCTCATTCAATTTATTCTCCGGTACTCAAGGCACAATTCCCCTCGATGCCTTCCGTGATTCGCAAGGCAACTACAAAACCGGTACCTACAACGTTTGGGTCGTCTCCAGAATCGAACAGCCGATTTCGTCGCCATATATTCCGTTTACGATTCCCAGCGGTGTGTTCATCGAAAACATCGATCGGGTCGGTGTTACCGGCCAGTTCGGAGCAATCTATATTTCGCCGCGCAAGACAATCACGGCGGTGGCCGGCTCATAGGAATGGGCAAGAAGCTCTACGAACAACTTCGCACCCTAACGACCGAGTCGCGCAATAAGTCATCGCACAACCTCGATCGCCTTCACACACGTGCTGTCCTCGAACTTATGAATCGCGAAGATCGCGCTGTTCCGGTTGCGATCGCCAAAGTTATCCCCGAAATCTCGCGCGTCGCCGACATCGTCGCAGACTCCTTCCGCAGCGGCGGTCGGCTGATCTATGCCGGAGCCGGCACTTCCGGCCGCTTGGGAGTTCTTGATGCCGCCGAGTGCCCACCCACCTTTGGAGTGTCGCCAAGTATGGTACAGGCGGTCATCGCCGGTGGGCGACAGACACTGGTACGATCCCGTGAGGGTGTTGAGGATGACGAAACCGCCGCTATCAAGGACATCGCGAGACTCAAACCGACAAGTCGCGATACTGTTATTGGAATTGCAGCATCCGGGCGGACTCCTTACCCTCTGGCAGTCTTGAAATACGCCAAAGCCAACAAGGCAAAAACGGCGCTCATCGTCTGCAACAGTCTGCCTCGGAAACCTCGCTATGTTGACTGTCTAATTACTCCGGTGCTCGGCCCGGAGATTCTGACCGGATCTACCCGCCTCAAAGCCGGTACCGCAACAAAGTTGATTCTTAACATGATCACGACAACCGCCATGGTGCAGATCGGCAAGACCTACGGCAACCTGATGGTGGACCTGCGCGCAACATCACAGAAACTCACCGAACGCTCCCACCGAATTCTGGTCGAGACACTGGGGATTAGCTACGTCGCAGCCGGCAGGCTCCTCAAACGATCGCATGGGGAAGTCAAGACCGCGATCGCAATGCACTTACTACCGGCCGACTATGCCGCCGCCAAGCGTCAACTAGAGCGCGCCGGCGGTAAACTCGCGCGCGCGCTGGATCCCCATTTTTAGATATTCATCGTTGCCTCTTCCTCCTCGAGCTTGTTTCGAAATGAATCATCCCGATTCGCTCTACGAATAGCCTCAATCGATCGCCACCTTCGTCCGGCTCCGCTAAAGCGCAATCACGTCTTTGACGAACAAGGATGTAAACAACAGCGAAAAGGAAATTGATCTGGAGAATCTGCATCAGCCGTTAAACATCTCCTACGGCGTCGGCGAAATTGCCGAGCTGCGCGACTTGATAATGAGCCTCGGTAAAGGTTTGCGAGCCTCGCGACAATATCCGTCCGAACATCCGATTCCACAGCAATTCAAACAAATCTTCCGCGATCAATTGGCTCGTTTTTTCGAACACTCGGAGCGCATTTCACTTTCGGTTTCGATTGATGGGTTTGATGCCGGCGACGAAAACGTATTTCGCGGTCCCACCAACAATGACAACCTCGCACATCTCCTTCACCGCAGCGGCATCCGCCTGCTGGAGATTCAACCGTCGGTCAGCGCGAGTGAAATCGATTTACTCTTCGATGCATTTGTTGCCTGCTCGGAGCAAAATGACGAACCGCATGATATCGTTAATCACTTTTGGAAGGCGTCTTTCGAGAGTATTCGCTACGAAGTCGTTGACTCGTTCGAGTCGGGCGAGGTAACCGCCATGTTTCCCGAGTTCGCCAATACTCAATCACAGCATGCTTTTGCCGGAACCCGTGCGTCATATATCCCCGGCAGCAAGATCTCTTGGCCGATGAGCGGCCAAACTCTGCGGGCCCAAGCTGAAGAAACCCGGCAATTCATGATCGACTCGTTTGGCGGAGTTGAAGCGGTTAGCCTCCAAGAACAGCAGGGCCTCGAGGTTCTCATTAGCGAAGACCGCGCCAAGGACACTAAGCGGGAAGTCGTCGACCTCCTGCTCCAGCTCTGTTCAGAGAATTCCGGACCGCAGGATATGCGACTGACCGCCGAAGCACTGCAGTCAACTTTTGACCGACTCATCGAGGATGGCAACTTCATTACACTGTGCGATATAGTCATCAGTGTCCGCCGAATCTTGGAACAGGACCAGTTTGAATCGCACATTGTCAAGAAGCGAGTTAAGGAATTCGAAACTCGCTGCGGCGACGGTGTTCGCATAAAAATGATTACCACAGTCCTCAACAAGAATCAAGAACTCGACCTCTCTTCGGTCGAGAGTTATCTGTCACTGCTTGGCTGGGAATCCCTCAATAACCTCCTGTGGATGCTTGGCGAACTCTCTCATTATCCGGCGCGCAAGATGGTCTGCGATCTGCTGGTGAAGAAGGGTTTCGAGAAGATCGATATCCTCGGCGGCGCTGTTTACGACAGCCGGTGGTTTGTGGCTCGCAACGTTGTCTGGGTGTTAGGAGAGATGAAAACACTGCAGGCAATACCGTTTTTAACCAAGGCGGCCAAGCACAGTGAACCGCGGGTCAAAACCGAGGTTATCAAGGCGCTCGGAAAACTTGGCGGTGATAAAGCGGCCGGTGTTCTGCAGACCATGCTTCGTGACGAATCAGAAAAGATCCGGATGCAAGCAGCGCGGGAGTTAGGGCAAAACCATACGCGTGCAGCCTGCCAGGGTCTGACCGATGTTGTCCGCGAAAAAGATTTTCCCGATGCCCCGGCAATAGAGATGCGGCAAATACTCGAATCATTGGTTACCTGCGGTGGCGAAGAATCACTGGCCGTCTGCAGCGAAATTATCGCGAAAACCGCATTGTTCAACAAGGCGCGCCTGCATCGTCTTCAGGAAGCGACCGTTCTCGCTCTGGCGGTGTCGCCAGTGGAGCAAGTATTGAAGATACTCGATCACCTGTCAAACGACAGCCGCAGTCATATCGCCGCCGCGGCACGGCGAGCGAAGTCACAGATCAATAAGCGCCGGGAGGAAGTCTAATGTCGGCAGCCAACGACCCCGTTACGAATAGTCTTCTCACTCCCGCGCAGGAAGCCGCCTATTCAAAACACGGTACGGCCTTGGTCAATCAATTGCGAATCTTCCTCAAGACCTCCCGTCTATATGAGCGCGACAACAACAACTTCGTTCACCAAAAAGAGTCGCTTTATCGACTCCTAAATGAACTGCTTGACGAATATGGCGACCTTACCATACAGGTCCAATCCGGCTACCTGTTCTTCTGCGGTATTCGCATAAAAACAGAGTATGACATCGAGTCCAATTCCGGATACCTCCTTTACCTGTTCCAGAAGCTGCATATCTCCGGTCTGATGATCGACGTCGGCGTCAGCGAAGAACAT
>CAUJJY010000213.1 GCA_963205155.1 Candidatus Zixiibacteriota bacterium
GATTTTTTGTTTGTTGACGCCATTCGTCGTCACACCGGCAGCCAGAGAATCGCATTGTACCGGTATTGCCAGTTAGGTATTGCCGTTCAAATTAAAGCAGACTATATTCCTGCTCGATTGCTAATGAACCATGTCACACAATTATGAAAGGAAGCCAAAAATGAGCGCAGGAACTGATTCAGCAAGAATGTGTTTTGCGGAGAACATTCAGCACTTTGCTGACGCTCGGGTTGAACCAGAGAAGTTCAATCTTTATAACGGTCTATGGAACTTATCCGGAGCGATTTCCGAAATGGAAGCAAAGATCGAGAGGCTATCCAGGAAAGTTGAAGAACTTTCTCGGGCTTTAGAAGTGGCTTAGTTGCCGACTTCGGAGCCTTCAGATCCGTCTTCAGGACTAAGCGGCGCTTGATTCGTCTGTGCTCTTGTCGCCGAACCCAGTCTGGGAGAACTCTCTGCCCTTGGATGCCTTGCCGAATAGACAAATGCACGAATTGTAAACTTTGAATAGTAGCCATTGTATAGATAGTAGTATCGAATCGCCATAATACAGGCGAGGAACAACGCCAGTGCCATTACCACCGCTGCCGAGCCTGAGATCTTCACTACTTGCGGATCGCAATTGTAATAATACAGGTAGAAGACCATGCAGATAAAACTTAAGTAGCACGACGTGGATAGGTTTCTTGCAAACCCATAGAGGTGAAGCCACTTTGATATCATCGGTCCCAGTGTACTCGTATTTTCTATAACAAACATATAGCTGAACCAAAACATGTTGTTATCACTCAGCTCCTTCGATGTCAAGAATTCCTTTTTGTATGAATCGTGGAACTCCTTTTGGAATACTTCATCGAAGCTTTCTCTTGATCGAATGAAAATCGCAATGAGATAGGTAACAAGGAGGTATGGAGCGCCGAATATGGCCATGATCCAGCGGATTGTACTCATGAACCAGTTTAGCTTGGCGTCCCATTTTTTTCTGAGAACTTTCAAGTAGAACAGGAAAGCGATTAAGCAGAGCAAGAGCGTAAAGAGGAGCAGCGCTATCGCGATGAAATTGAGCAATTTTAAGTCGAAGAAAAGCCCGACAGCAATGAGAATGAGTGAGATATTTGTACACTGCAGAAAGAATATATAGGTAATCTTATTGAGCTTGATGCCCGAAAGCGAGAATGATGGCTGCACTTTCTTTTTTCGCAAGAGAGTCTCGTGAGGGTAGCCATAGACTTTTTGTACAAACATTCGCTCAATCCCCAGACTAGAGAATGCGGCGATTACGTGCCCAGCGATGTAAAATGCAACCAGTGCAGCTGCCAGGATTAGCAATTCAATGACCCACGAGAGACCGCCTTTCGTGGCAGGCAGGAGAATTGTCAACATTGGAGGACAGTGAGCTTCGTACCCGGATGCGAATCTACTGTTATCGTCTGCCGTCAAGCCAAAGTGCTCGAAGGCGAGAAGCGACAAGAAGAAGAAGAAGCCTGGAATCAAGTAACCAAAAAAGTCATAAGCATCGAAAGGAAGGCGTCCACCCTTTGATAAAGGCATAATGTCGCTCCGTCTTAGGTCGTGTTAAAGCTATGAGACTATCGATAGATAACAACGAGCCGGAGAAAAGTCAAATCAAAGTATGCGATCGTGAAGCCTCACCGAAATCCCAAACCATGCGATTGCGGATACAAGGACGATGCGCCCAGTTACAGCAAGTGTGCTACACTTCCTACATTTGACTAAACACCAAATTATCCGCCTGACTCAAAATCCGGCGAGTCATAAAAACAAAGTGCATCAGATGCCTGAGTGGCCTTGCATATGAATCTGTATTGTCACATTGTGTGCCAAATAGCCGCAACACTTTTCGTGTCGCCGTAACGAGTTAGCTCACCCGCTATTTTCGGCTGTAAATCGTTAAGTTGTTGGGATGAAACGTTGATATTCAATTGGCGTCCCCAACGGGAGTCGAACCCGTGTCGCCGCCGTGAAAGGGCGGTGTCCTAGGCCACTAGACGATAGGGACGTCTAAGCAGAGAGACGATTATATTCCTAAGACGCGATTTGTCAAGGATTTTGTTGGCCCGTTCAGGGCGTGTTCTTCAAGGATTTGACTAGCGGAGGGCTAAAAGGGCAGAGCTCCACCCAAATAGAGGGCGACCAAAATTAGCGACAGAAGGAATATACCGCCCCACAACAGCAGTTTGCGCGTATTTTCGTCAAGAGAATAATCAACTCCCGGGCTCGCCGTCTTG
Organism: Candidatus Zixiibacteriota bacterium; assembly: GCA_963205155.1. Classification (GTDB taxonomy): domain Bacteria; phylum Zixibacteria; class MSB-5A5; order CAIYYT01; family CAIYYT01; genus JADJGC01. The sequence continues at coordinate 2,250 of CAUJJY010000213.1, forward strand.
CTTTGGGAGCGATCCACAGATTCTAGCATTGTGATGACCTCCGAAAACGAGTTGAATCGTTCCGATGGCGAGGTCGCGATCATCTGTTCGATTAATCGCCTTTGGAAGTCACCCGTGACACGATTGCTGTCAATCCACATGAACTTGCCATGCGTGTCGAAACTGGGAATGCGATTGGTCAACAATTGGTAGAAGATTATTCCGGCAGAATAGATATCCGCCTGTTTGCTCTTGCGACGCTCCGGCGCGGCGTACCAATTGACCGAGTTCTTCTCGACATTGGCCATCAGCGCAAAATCCGAGATCTTCAGAATATCATCTGAATCAAACACGATGTTCGACGGCTTCAAATTACCGTGAATGATGTTGTTCTTATGCGCAAAATCCATCCCGCGGGCAATCTGCAGCATCAGCTCGCGCGCATCGCGCCACTCCAGAGGTTTAACCAGCCGATCAGAGAGTGATCCGCCTTGTGCGTAGTCCATGACCAAAACCAGCTTGGCATCGTCACCGCCGGCGCCATGCACGCGCAGAATATTCGGGTGATTCAGATTCGAGAGTAACTTGGATTCGCGCAGTCCGATATCCGGTTTGTTCTGCTTCTTGATAACATAGAGAGCCCGCGTGCTGCGATCTTCCACCAGATAGGTCGAACTATAGGTGCCTTCCTTGAGTGTATCCAGAAACGAGCAATTGCCGACAAAACTCTTGATCTTAGTCGTCGGCGGTTCGGTCGTGCCCGATTTTTCGCGATGATACATCACCGCCAGTAGGGCATCCTTCATTTCAACCGCCTTCTGATAGCGGTCGCGGCGGTCAGGCTGTAGCGCCTTCTTGACGATCTCATCAAATCCGGTCGAAAGCTGCGGATTCAATTCCGTCGGTAGTTTGAACCGCCCTTCGGGTTTGCGCCCGGTAAGCACTTCGTAAAGCATCACGCCGACGGCATAGATGTCTGTTGTCTGGTCAAC
>CAUJJY010000214.1 GCA_963205155.1 Candidatus Zixiibacteriota bacterium
GATTTTTTGGCCGATTTAGGGACTATTTGGGGCGATGTTGGGGAGGCTTTGGAGCCTCTATCCGACGGGAATCTATTGTTCCCATCATCCAACCAAAACGTTGTCACTCCAAGGACTTCGTGTACCCCGGCGGTATGACAAAAAGGCTGTCAGGCACAGTCAGGGTTTCCACCTTGAGCAATTCAATCGAGTCATTGCCGCCGATTGTGACTTTGGGCATCAGCGAATCCGGGTCTGGCGCCGGTTCGATCGTACCGATACGCCGAACAAATACTCCGTCAATCTTCGCAAGATTGTCCAGCACCGCATAGTCGCCGCTCGCAATTAACTCACTGATATTCATAATCGCCCGATACAGCGCGAAATCGACTTCAATCGCGGTGGTCGACCATACTTCCGAAGTCTTGTGGACGATTATCATTCCGGTCTTGATCTCACTTAGAAGAAACTTTCGGCATAAGTATCCGCCGACTGTTGCTGTGTCCGAGGTCGACTCGATCTGTGCGTTCGGTGTCTCCGTCAACTGTGACAATCCCGCCATCATATTCGCCTCAGTGGATACAGAAGTTGTGTCGGGATCGGAGGGAATGAATGAGGTCGATTCATAGATCTCGAACTTGGGGAAAAGGTGATAGGCAACGCTGGACTTACGGTCGAAGATGTAAATGGAACCATCCCCCTTCTCCATTCGGGCAGCGTCCTGTCCGAGCCAAACCTTGGAGGTCTCGATCGCTGCCGGCTGAACCATTGAACCGATGGTGACTTTCGGTCGCGAGGTTTGGTAGGTTAGCCTTGTCGCGGCGTCAAGTGATGAGACAACGAGAAAGAGTGAGACAGTTAGGGTCAGGCTTAATGGCAGAGTATTGCTGCGGGACAATTGCGATCCTTTTCTTGAGATCATCATTACGTCAGTTGAAATTTACCAAGATAAATAGGTGAACACAAGTCACATTCCCACCCGACACAGTGCGATAGATCGGCACTTCATAATTGAGTTCCAACTTCCCCTAACCCAGTTCAGAACCCAATACATGACAAAGTCGGCATTGTTTCCAGAACTATTCCCCTTGCAATATAGATTATAACGGCCTATTTTGGTGAAGTCCAATTGCCGAAACTGAAAACTGAAAAACCGTCCCTCCGAAATCGAAGTTGGAGAAATGCATGAGTCTGTCATCCGGACAACAAATCGGGCCCTACAAAGTTATCGAACGCGCCGGAGCCGGCGGAATGGGCGAGGTCTTCAAAGCCCACGACACGCGCCTTGACCGTACCGTCGCCATCAAGGTGCTTCCCGCGCTCTACGCCGACAACGCGGCATTGCGGTCGCGATTCGAACGAGAAGCCAAAGCCATCTCCAGCTTGAATCATCCGCATATTTGCACCCTGCACGACATCGGCCGCGAGAACGGGATTGATTATCTGGTGATGGAGTATCTCGAGGGCCAGACGCTCACCGACAAACTCAAGACCGGACCATTAAGTCAGGTTGATTTGCTGCGCTACGGCATCGAGATCGCAGATGCTTTGGAGCATGCACATCGGCAGGGACTGGTGCATCGCGATCTGAAGCCGCAGAATATTATCATTACCAAGAATGGCGCAAAGTTGCTCGATTTCGGTTTGGCAAAACTGCAGATCCATGACGGCATCGTCGAAGGCATGAGCGGTATCACCCGCACGACGCCTTTGACCGGCGAGGGCACGATCATCGGCACGATTCAATACATGTCGCCGGAGCAGCTTGAGGGAAAGGAAGTCGATTTCCGCAGCGATATCTTTGCATTCGGAGCAGTGCTATATGAGATGGCTACGGGACAGCGGGCGTTTCAAGCTTCGAGTCAGGCGAGCCTGATTGCTTCGATACTGACAAAAGAGCCAAGGCCGTTGAGCGAACTGCAGGCGCTGACTCCACCGATGCTGGAGCGGGCAATCAAACAGTGCCTTGCCAAAGACCCCGATCATCGCTGGCAGTCTGCGGGCGACCTGAAGCGAACGTTGCAGTGGGTTAATGAAGGCGGCTCACAAGTCGGTTTACCTGCTCCGGTGGCCGCACATCGCAAACGGCAGTTGCAGCTCGGCTGGATTATCGCATCTGTGGCGACGCTGGCGCTGGCATTTCTTGCATTCGTGCATTTCACCCAGCCTAAGCCGGAGATTGTCACGACAAAGTTTTCGATTCCAGTACCGGAGAAAATGCTGGTTATCACATGGCCGCGGCTCTCTCCCGATGGGACGATGTTGGCATTTCTCGGGCGCGACTCGTCTTCGATATTGAGAATTTATGTGCGCCCGTTGAATGCACTTGAGGCCAATCCGCTGCCCGGCACCGAGAATGCACAGAGACCATTTTGGTCGCCCGACAGCAAGTTTCTCGCTTTCTTTGCGGGCAACCAACTCAAGAAAATAGCAGCGCAAGGGGGACCCACGCAGTTGATTTGCGATGCCAATGGCGGCGCCGACGGTTCGTGGGGATCTGCTGGAGTTATCGTGTTTGACGGAGACTCCAATGATTCGATTCGAAAGGTGTCAGCAAGCGGCGGATCAGTTGCTGCCGCAACCACAATAATGCGCGCCAGGGGCGAGCAATATCATATGTGGCCGTGTTTCCTGCCCGACGGTGAACACTTCTTCTATCTGGCGTTTGGCGATTCGTTGTCGAGAACGAGGGGTGGTCAGGCTCTGCATGTCGCCGCGCTCGACGGCACCATGGATAAGGAAATCGGGCGAGTCTTCAGTCGTCTGGAAATAACTCCTGATGGTCAGCTCATTCACAGCCGCGATGGTGTCCTCTACACAACAAAGTTTGACTTCGGCAAAATGGAGCTGGTGGGCGAAGCGATTCCGATAGCGGAAAATATATCTTCGCAAAATGAAATGTCCAACTTCAGCGTTTCCGAAAAAGGCCAACTGGTCTATCGCACCGGCGCCATGGGAACAGCGAATCGCCTGTTGACATGGTACGACCGAAACGGCAAGGAACTGGGCACGGAGGGCGACTTAGCCGATTATGAAGATCTAGCGATCTCGCCGGATGGAAGCCGTTTGGCATTCGGCATGGGCGATGCCCGCAGTCAGAAATCGGACATCTGGATTCGCGACTTAAGACGTGGCGTCTCGTCGCGCTTGACGTTTGAGGATGAAGACGAAATCTGGCCGATCTGGTCGCCGGATGGAACGCGGATACTCTATGCGCAAAACGGCAGCGGTGTTTACGCCGTTTTCGAACAACAAGCCAATGGCGTCGGTGTGCCGCGGTCAGTTTATGCTGCAAGTGGGAAAAACTGTGGCCCGTCATGTTGGGGAGCTGACGGAGAAACGATTATTATGTCGGTAGTGGATCAGGCCTTCGATGTCATAACTGTCAAGTACTCTGACTCGACTAAAATAACCGCGCTGGTTAAGACTCCGGCCGTGGAGCAGACCGGCGTTTTGTCACCTAACGGCCGATACCTGGCTTACTCAAGCACCGAAACCGGTCAGCGGGAAGTTTTCGTCCGCGACTTAAGCCCTGCGGGCGGCAAGTGGCAAATATCCGCCGATAACGGTTGGGATGCGAAATGGCGCGCCGACGGCAAGGAACTCATCTACTCCACACGAAGTTTCGATTTCAAGGCAGTGGAAGTGAATACTTCCGGCGCTCATTTTGACGCAGGTCGGCCGGAAAAGCTGTTCAGACAAAGGATGGCGATTACCGGCACGACACAATTTCGCTGGGATATGACGGCGGATGCGCAGAAGTTCATCTTGAATGTGCCGCAAACCGGCGAAGCTACCGGCGAGTTTGTAGTCGTGTTAAATTGGGCCGAGGAATTGAACAAGCGTTAAAGCTGCGAAGTGAGTTCGTTTGCGCATTGCGCGCCAAGGGTGAAGGACTCTTCCAGTTTCGCTTTGTCGCGTTTGACCGAGCCGAGTCTGTCTTCGCTGTGTGAGTACGTCACTTTCCCCGTTTTCGTGATGCCGCACCAGATGAAGAACCCGCCGATGACACGCTCGGCAGCATCATATTTCTCTCTTTCGCCACCTACCAGAATGTAGGCTCCCTTGCTGCTCAAGATACCCTGGTTGTCAAAGACAGCTTTGCCGTTTTCGAACTTCGGCGGACGGAAGCAGTTACAGCGATCGATGAACAGTTTCATCTGCGAAGACACCGTGTCGAAGTGAATCGGCGAGGCCAGCAAAACAAAGTCAGCTTCGCGAAGATGCTCGAGATATGGGTAGAGATCGTCTTTGTAGATGCACAATAGTGGACGGGGATCGACGCCGCACGACTGACAAGGGATAATGTCGAGATCGTTGAGGCGCACATTGGTAACTTCAACATCGGCAATCACCGAGCGAAATCCCAACTCGAATTGTTCGGCGAGAATTTCAATCGAGCTGCCGTGGCGCGGCGAGCCGTTAACGATTAGCAGCTTCTTCTTCATCGACTAATTGATAATACTCCCACATGGCGTTATCAAGCAACTCCTGCACACGCTGTTGTTCTTTTGCTAATTCTCCTAACTTTAACCAATCAGCGCCGTGCTTTTCGTCTAGTTGTTCGGTCTTGAGTCGGTCGATCGCGGCCTCGTGAGTGGCAATCGTTTCCTCGAGTTCCTTGATCCGGCGTTTGCGAGCGGTGGCCAAATTCTTGAGCCGGCGCTCTTCTTTATACGAATCGCGCTTTTGCAGTCGCTCGCCGGCATAGCCGCCATCGGACTGTGACTTCTTTCGTTCCACATACTCCGAGTACTTTCCGCGCCAGTCGATGATTTTTGCATTTTCCAGAGAAAGCACGCGCGTCGCCACTGAATCGAGAAAGAAGCGGTCGTGGCTGATGAAGAGTATTGTACCGTCGAATTCGCGGAGAGCTTCCTCGAGGACTTCGCGAGAGCCGATATCGAGATGGTTGGTCGGTTCATCGAGAATTAAAAAGTTTGCGGGCAATGCGAGTAACCACGCCAACGCGAGCTTCTTCTTCTCGCCGCCCGAGAGCATCTTTACTTGCTTGAATACATCCTCTCCGAAAAACAGAAAGCGCGCAAGGTGACTGCGAAGTTTAAATGCATCCCACTGCGGCTGGAGATTCCAGACAGTGTCAAGTACGGTCTCTTCCGGATTGAGCATCGCCAATTCCTGGTCGAAATACTCCATATCGACATTTTTGCCCAATTCGATGCTGCCGTCCTGAACATCCAAGTCGCCTATGATGGCTTTCACCAACGTAGATTTCCCCGTGCCGTTGCGCCCAATTAGAGCAACCCGGTCGCCGCGCTCGATTTCAAACTCGACATCGGAGAACAAGACTCGTTCGCCATAGGCGAAGGCGAGGTCTTCAATCTTGAGAATCGACAAGTATGCTCGGCGCGAGGCCGACATCTTGATGATCGCTTTCTTGGCATCGTGTGTTGGCGCTTGAATTCTCTCGACCTTAGCGAGCGACTTGCGCCGCGACTGCGCCTGCTTGGTTTTTTGTCCGGCGATGTTGTGGACAATGAAATCTTCGATGCGTGCGATTTCTTCCTGCTGATGTAGGTATTTCTTGAGAAGCAGACGGCGTCTTTCGGTGCGTTCGATACAGTAAGCCGAGAAATTGCCGTGATATAGCTCTAACTTCCCTTGTTCAAGCTCAACGATCTTATTCACAACGTGGTCCAAAAAAACGCGGTCGTGGGATACAACGATCAATGCGCCATCAAAGGCTTGCAGGTAGTTTTCAAGCCAGATGGTCGATTCGATATCGAGGTGGTTGGTCGGTTCGTCGAGAAGCAGCAAGTCCGGCGAGTGCAGCAGCACTTTTGCTAATGATGCACGGTTGCGCTCGCCGCCGGAGAAACTCGAGATGGGTCGATGGAAATCATCTTCGCTGAACCCGAGACCAATCAGCGTGTTTTTGATCGTGGTATCGAGATTATAACCGCCGCGTACTTCCCACTGGTGCTGGAGTTCACCGTACTTTTCCAAATCCGCGGCAGTACCATGCGCAATGATAGTTTCCATCTCTTCCATCGCGCTCTTGATTGCAAGGAGTTCAGAGTATGATTCAAGCATGGCAAGAAAGAGCGGGTAGTCCGATTCGATTTCGTCCTCCTGCGAGACGTACCCAACCTTGATCTGACTATGAAGCATGATAGTGCCGGAGTCGGGCAGAACACGACCCAGAGCAATTTTGATGATGGTGGTTTTGCCGGTGCCGTTGGGACCGACCAATCCATACTTTTCACCTTTGACAACCTGTAGATCTACACCCCTTAAAAGATGGTCGTCGTTATATTTCTTCTGAATCCCTGCCAGCTGTAGATAGATCAACCAGTGCTTACCTCCCCGGTGCGCGCGCTGTAGGCGACAGCCATTTCAATCAAGAGGAAGATAAAGCCGAACAGCAGGAAAAGCTTCCACAATTCTGTGCCGAATCGTGCGGAGGCGATTGACTCAGCAGGGTTGGACTCGTAATCGAGGACGATGACTTTAGTCCCAGCTATCTTTGCCCCGACCTCGTCAGGATCTAAATAGGCAGGCACCGACTCGTTGGGAGGAAAGTTGACCGCAAATACGTCCACGGCACGGCCATCGCCAAGAATTTGGTAGATTCCGGTCTGCTGAAGTCGCCCCAGATCAAAAACGACCGCACCGGCGCGTATTGCCGCCGACACATTGGTCGTGTCTCCGATGGGCGACACCAGAGCAAACTGCCGTGCGTCCTGCGGACCCAATTCGCGAGTAATCTCATTACCGGCTAATAGCATCTCCCGTTGATTGAGCGGTTCTGAAACCAGATACTCAATGGAACGATTCATCATAATGACCATTAGTGGTCGAAACACGATATCAGAATAAGTATCATTCAAACTGAATGTGTACAACAGGGCTCTACCCTTTCCGATGGTGGCTTCGAGGATTGCCGGTGAGTTATCAGAAAACCGCGCCAGGACCGTTGACTTGGCAGATTCTTTGGTCTTGAAATGCCCGACAAATTCCGCCTGTGGGAGTTTGTCAGCGGCGAACTGTCGGTATGGTGAAAACAATGGATGCGCAAAGTCGAACTTATTCAGCAGATATTTGCCACTGGCTGTGCTTGCAACCGGGGGAGCCTCGAGAGCCTGAAGCCCAAATAGCGGCGAGGAGATTCTCTCGGAAAAATCGGCGAAATCGAGATCGGGACGCATCAGAAACAAGGCGGCACCACCGGAATTGACGTAGTTGATCAGCGATGAAACGAGAGCCTGCGGCAGGCGACCCTTGAGAT
>CAUJJY010000215.1 GCA_963205155.1 Candidatus Zixiibacteriota bacterium
CCGCAAAGAAATTGACATTGGTCGATTCCATCAAATCGCCGACCAGCACCACAATCCGCTCGTCTTCATCGCCCAAATCCACCAATCCGTGTCCGAATCCGACACGGGTCTTTTCCATTTTTACTTCAGTCATTTCTTTTAGCATATCCTATCCTGCCAGAAGGCGCGCCGACCATTCTGCGTAGCTTGTGCCAAGTTCCTTGAGTGCCAGTTCACCTTCTTCAGGTTTCGGTGGCTTGCCGTGCCATTGATACTTGCCGCGCATGAACGAAACGCCTTCGCCCATCAACGTATTGGCAATGATCACCGTCGGTTTGCCCTTGAATTTTAGCATCGCCTCAAAGGCGTCGACAATTGCCTGCATATCGTGTCCATCGATCTCGATGACATTCCAATTGAACGCGCGCCATTTGTCCGCCAGCGGTGCAATATCCATGATGACCGGAACCGGTCCGTCAATCTGCGCCTTGTTGTAGTCGACGATCACACCGAGATTGTCCAGCTTGTAATGTCCGGCAAACATCGCCGATTCCCAGCAGGAACCTTCCTGTAATTCGCCGTCGCCCATGATGCAGAAAACGCGCCGCGGATGATTGTCAATCTTTGATCCCTTGGCGACACCGCAGGCAATACCCAGCCCCTGTCCGAGCGATCCGGAGGAGACCTCTATGCCGGGGGTATCCAAACGATGCGGATGCCCCTGCAAATGTCCGTCAAACTTGCGGAATTTCATCAGGTCGCGCTTAGGGAAATAACCGCATTCCGCGAGCGTTGAATAATTGATCGGTGTTACATGTCCGATTGAGTAGAAGACAAAATCGCGATCGGCCCATTTCGGATCCGCCGGATTGTGGTTGAGAATCCGGAAATACAGTGCCGTCGCGAAATCGGTGCAAGACAGCGGCCCGCCGGTGTGGCCCGACTTCGCCTCGACCAGCATCGTGATAATGTCGCGCCGGATTTCGAGGGCTTTCGTCTTAAGCTGTTCTATCGAGTAGTTGAAAGGATTCAATTTCCCTCCCGCCAGGAATTCTTTTGAAGCGTGAACATAAGCCAAAACCGCATGAAGTCAATCAAATTTCTGCCCGGAATGTTGCACCAGCCGAGCATAAAGTCGCCAGGTTTTGTGTACCAATTGCTCCGGTGTGCCGTTGTTGTGGATTACAGCGTCTGCCATCCGGCGTAGGCGATACTTGGGAATCTGCCGTTTCATCCGCTGCAAAGCTTCCTTGCGTCCTATTCCCTGTTTCTCCAATCGCGCCAGCTGATTAGGTCTGGTGCTGTCAACCACAATCACGACATCCAATTCGCGATCCAATTTCCAGTTATAAATCAAAGCCGCATCGACAACCAGCAGTTTTGTTTTCTTGGCCTTGCGATGCTCGGCTATCGTCTTCCGCAATTGCGCAAGCAGCGCCGGATGAACGATCCGGTTCAGTTGATTAGTAGTCTCGTCTGATGCGAAAGCCCGCGCCCCCAGTTTGCGTCGGTCCAGCTTGCCATTGGAGCCGTCAATGTCACTGCCAAAAGCCACTTTCAGCTTTTGAAGAACCTTCCGATCTCGCTCGACAACTTCCCTGCCAAGATCATCAGCATTAATGACAACCGCGCCAAGACTCTGCAATTCCCGCGCTACACTGCTCTTGCCGCAGGCGATCTGTCCGGTCAGTCCGACGGTGTACATTATCGTCTCGCGAAATTGTCTGCCAATGCCTTGCCCTCTTCGCCGGCGCGAACATATTCTTCGGGCTTCAGCCCCTTCAAAAACACCAGATTCATGTCGGCGGTATACTTATTCTTAGCTGGATAACTATATTTTTCTGCCATGTTGCCTGCCGCCATATAATACTTGCGGGCGTTGAAATGATCCTGCTGCAGTCTGTATGTCGCACCCAGATCGTTGAGATTATCGATCACATCGACAACGCTGCGCAAACCCTGCCACGCCGACAACGACTGTGACAACCGCGTTACCGCCGAATCAAGCTGCCCTGAATCGCGCAAAACCTTGCCCAGCACATGCAACGTGTAGGCAGCCGTGCCGTCGGCAGCGCCGCCATTGATGACATGTCGGAGCCGCTCCAGTACCACTCGCGCCGAGTCATTCATCCGCGAACGGTGATAGTAATCCGCAAGACCAGAGTTGGCAACATCGCGAAAGCTCGTTGCCGCTTCGCCGTTATACTTTAACAAATCTTCAAATACACTTCGCGCAAACGCCAGACTGTCAAGGCGGATCGCCGCAAATCCCAGTCCCGCCCTCACCAGCGCCACGTGAAACGTATCATCTATCGCCTCCGCCGCCGCCAGCGCCTCGTTGCCAATGAAATAAGCTGAATCCTGCATTTCCTCCGTGCGATAATATGTCGCCAGAATCAAGTCGGCTGCCAGCAACGCCGTCGTATCCGCTGCTGCCAACGCATTTGCTCGTGCCTCGGCCGCCAACGTATGCATCCCGGCAACGTCGCCCCGCATTTCCAGCGCCTGCGCCACATTGATTTTGCCGATCAGGGAATTCGGAAATTCTGTCAAGAGTTGCTGCGCCGCCGCATGGAACAGTTCAACCGAGCTCCCCCGCGACATATTGTCGCGCGACCGCGCCAGAAAATGCTCGCGCTGAATCATCTTATCGCTGGGATCGGCATTAAGCGCCTTGTGATAATTCAGCACCGCCTGATCATACTCGCCTTTGTACATGTGTTGTCGCGCCAGAACGACATACTCACTCTTGGTGAGTGTCACCCCGCGATTGACAATCAATCCGTACACACCATAAATGACAATAATCCCCACCACGACCAAGATCGCGTAAATAAGTCCTTTGTGAATCTGGTCCTTGTTGTGGCGATAGATACGGCCGAAGCTGAAGCTTTGCGGTCGTTGCGCCGGTCGCGCGGTGTGTTGTTTGCGGGATTTTTTCTTTGCCATCTGACGAACTTACTTACTCTCTAACCAATTGTCGCCGACACCCATCTCAACGGTGATCGGCACTTTCAACTTGACGCAGTTCTCCATCCGGTCGCGAACCAGTGCCTTCATCTTATCAATTTCGCTCTCATGAACGTCGAAGACCAATTCGTCGTGTACTTGCATGATCATCTGCGACTTCATGCCTTCCATCTTTCGGTCAATTTCGATCATCGCGATTTTGATCATGTCCGCCGCGGTGCCCTGAATAATCGTGTTGACCGCTGTACGCTCGGCAAATTGCCGCAGCGAGACATTCGACGAATTTATCTCCGGGAAATAGCGCCGGCGACCGAATAATGTCGTCACGTATCCTTCAGCCCGCGCCCGCGCGATGGTATCGTCTATGAACTTCCGAATCATCGGATAGCGCGCAAAATAGATGTCGATGAATTCCTTCGCCTCGGCGACACTCATATCTGACTGCTGTGACAACCCGAACGCCGTCACACCGTAAATTACTGCGAAGTTTGCCGTTTTAGCCATCCGGCGCATCTGCGGCGTTACATCCTTGAGGTCAACGCCATAGACTTCCGATGCCGTCCGCGAGTGAATATCTTCCAGGTTCTGAAACGACTTGATTAACGGTGCTTCATCCGCAAAATGCGCCAGCACTCGCAACTCTATCTGCGAGTAATCCGCTGTGAGAATCTTGCGCGAAGAATCTGCCGGCACGAATGCCTTGCGAATCTGACTTCCCTCTTCAGTCTTGATCGGAATATTCTGCAAATTCGGATCGGTCGAAGACAATCTTCCCGTCGCCGCGACCGCCTGATTATAAGAGGTATGAACGCGTCCCGTAGCCGGACTCACCAGAACCGGCAGTGCATCGACGTATGTCGACTTGAGCTTCTGCAGTTTGCGGTAATCGAGTATGCGTCTTGGCAGATCGTGTACCTTGGCAAGTTCAGTCAGAACATTTACGTCGGTGGAGAACCCTGTCTTCTTTGCAGTCTTCCGCATCGGCGTTAACTTGAGCTGATTGAAAAGTATATCCGACAATTGCGCCGTCGAGTTAATATTGAATTCTTTGCCTGCAAGGGTATAAATATCAAAAGTGATTTTCTCCAATTCCACCGCAATGTCGTCCGACATCTTCTTCAGGAAATCCGTATCGATCCTGACCCCATTTGCTTCCACCTTGGCAAGCACCTTGCACAATGGTAGCTCAATTTCATGCAGAAGTTTTTCCGCGCCAATCTTTGCTACCAGCGGTTTGAGTTTGTGCATCAGTCGCAGTGTGAAGTCGGCGTCCTCGCCGGAGTAAAAGGTCGCCTTGTCGATCGGCACGTGATCGAAGGTCGTCTGCTTCTTCCCTGTCCCAATCAATTCCGAGATCGGCTGCATACGATAGTCGCAATGCTTCATCACCAGTGCGTCGAGTCCGTGCTGTCCGGCCGGGTCGGCGACATAACTTGCCAGCATCGGATCGTAATCAAACGACGAAATCTCATAGCCCGCTTGCGTCAGAATGTGATAATCGAACTTGAAATTCTGCGCCACGCGTGTCAACTTGGGGTCTGACAAGACCGGGTTCAGCAGCTTGTGGCACTTTGCCGGGTCTAAGTTCTTTCCTTCGGCATGCGCCAGCGGAATGTAATACGCCTCGCCCTCGGCCACCGCAATCGAGATACCCACCAGCTTGCAAGTTAGCCAGTCGAGCCCCGTCGTCTCGGTATCAAAAGCAAATACGCAGACTTCGTGAATCCGCTTCACCAAAGTCTTGAGATCAACCTCATTGTCGATGGTGCGATAATTCTGCTTTGACTGCGCCACCTTCTCTTCCGATTGCGCCTCTTCAGTAAAAAGTGATGATTGCCCTAACGACCGCAGCAATGAAGTAAATTCAAGTTCGAGAAACAGGCTCCGCAACTGCGCCGTGTCCAGCGCCGGCACTGTGAGATTTTTCAGATCGTGCTCCACATCGACATGATAATCAAGAGTCACCAACTTCTTTGTCAGCTCTGCTCTATCTCGGAAAGCAATCAACGATTCGCGCAACTTCGGCTTCGTGATCTTCTCAGCATGTGCCAGCACTGCTTCAAACGAGCCATACTCTTCGAGTAATCTCACCGCCGTTTTCGGACCAACACCATCAACTCCCGGTACATTGTCCGAGGTATCTCCCATCAATGCGAGCAGATCAACGATGCGCTCCGGATACACCCCCATCTTTTCCTTGACCGCTTCCCGGTCATACCATTCGCCCTCTTCCGAAAGCTTCTTCAGATTCCATATTTTCGTCTTCTCGTTGACCAGTTGCATCAAATCCTTGTCGCTGGTGATAATAACGACCTCCCACCCGGCTTCCTCCGCCTCGCGGGTCAGCGTCGCAATGATATCGTCCGCCTCGTATCCCGGTTGTCGCAGATGTGCCACCCGCATGGTCGCAAGCAAATGGTCGAGACGCGGCAGTTGCTCCACCATTTCATCAGGCATCGCCGTACGATTGGCTTTGTAATCTTCATACAGGTCTTTGCGAAAGCTCGGTTCTTTGGTGTCTTGAATGACCGCGAGATGTGACGGCCGTTCCTTGGTGAGAATGCGCATCAGCGTCGCCGCAAAGCCGAACACCACCGAGGTGTGTTCACCCCGTTTAGTGCGCAACGGATTGGCGGCAAAGGCGAAATATGACCGATACGCCAGCGCCGAGCCGTCGATGAGAAATAGTCTGTTGGTCGCCATTAATCCTCGCTATAGAGCCGATTTGACTCAATATAAGCGATAACGGCGTCCGGCACAAGAAAACGCACCGAGCGTCCGGCGCGGATGCTGTTGCGGAGTTCGGTAGCAGAAATATTGATTTCCGGCATGTCCAACCGGACAAATGGATACTGGCTTTGATGAGCGTGCCCGGCGCGTCCCGCAACGGCTACCCGGGCCAGTTTGAATATCCGGTCCGGTTGATACCACGACTCGATCTGTGCCAGGCTGTCAGCACCCATCAGCATCGTGAAATTCGCCTCCGGATATTGCTGTTTCATTTTCTCCAGCATCTTGATCGTATAGGTCGGTGGCTCAATCTCGGCTTCAATGCGCGATAACTCGCATTTCGCCTGATCAGCAATTGCCAGCTTAATCATGGAACAACGGTGTTCAAAAGAGGTGTGAATAACCTTGTGAGACCCGGGAGGAACAAAAGTCGGCACGAAAAGAATCTTGTCGAGTTCGAACTGCTCAAGCGCGCTTTGCGCGATGGTTAAGTGTCCGAGATGAACCGGATCAAAAGCTCCCCCGAGAATTCCGATGCTCTCACTCACCTTTTGAACCGCTAAGTTGTGCCGCCGCCGCCGAATCTTTGGCTGCCTCGGCAATCTTGGCATCCATCTTCGCCTTCAGTTTTGCGGCTTTGGGTGCAAATGTCGAATTCGGGAAGGTGGCGACCAGATTGTTCAATTTGTCCCGGGCGTCAATATACTTGGCTTCCTTTTCATCCAATTGTGCCAGATAATACAGTGCTTCGGCGGTGTAGCCTGACTCCGGATATTCAGTAATCAGGCTCTCAAAATAGATTCGAGCAGAGGCACGGTTACCCATCTTGAAATACTGCCGCGCCGCTCGAAACTGCTTTTCCACCATCCGCTCGATAGCGCGCGACAACATCAACTCGCCTTCCGTCCGGCGATCGGAATTCGGATAATCCTGAATAAAGGCTTCAAATTCACGTATCGCAGACTCTGTGTCAGTCTGGTCAAGTCCGACATTTTTGGGGGCGGCATCGAAGTATGATTTGGCGACCATGAACTGCGCATCATCAACCAGTTCGGACCGCGGGAAACTCGAAATCAACCGGCGAAATTCGGCTACACCTAAGTGATAATCAGCGTTTCCGTAATACGTCATCGCAAAATAGTATTGAACGCTGTCGATATAGCTCAATCCGGGACTGCTGAAAACGATTCTCTGTAGAAGGTTCTGCGCCTGCGCGAATTTTCCGTCTTCAACGTTCTTCTTCGCTTCTTCAAACGCCGGTCTGGGGTCAATTGTCGAAGTCGAATTCTTGGCGGCACACCCGGCGATCAGTGCTGCAGCAACTATGGTCAATATTAGACAGAAAACTCTCTTCATCCACTTCCTCACTTAACATCTACCGCGATGCAAAAAACAAATATACAAGAACTCCAGTAATACCTGCAATAATTCCCGGCTCGACCAACCTCTGAAAAGTCGTTGGCGGGAGCGCCGGCGCATAAAATGAATCTTCTCCACGAACCCGGCGCGCCTGGTCGAAGGTGAGTGTATCGCTGACAACTAACGACCGCGCTTCCATAGTACTGACGAGTTTGCCGTCGTCGGCGAGCAATCGCGACTGCGATAAAATTGCAAACTCGCGAACAACTTTTCCCTGTCGGAACACCCCGCCTCCGGTCCCGACGTAACGAAGGCTATAATCGTTGATTGTGCTCTGCAATAGGAATTTCCCCTGATTACTGCCCTCCGTCGGCGACAGATACGCCGTAATTCCCTTCTTCAACAGATTAGCCGCCAATCGATCGCGCAAAGATTCCCCAAAACGACCATCCACTGGTGATACAATCATATTGGGAAAATCGACCGAATTGAGGTCTTTGACGGAAACGGCTGCCAAACTGTCGATGCCCGCCGCCACAAAATCTTGGTTAGCCGGAACAGCAAACAGGCTGCCGGCAGGAATAATCAAAGTTGTCAGGAAGATCAGTAACGACGGTCTAACCATGAGGATATTTTTCACACAGCTCTTTGTATCGCTCCATTACCTTGCGAAGATATTGCTGCGGCAATTTCTCCCCGGTAATGAGCCGGTTGCGAAGTCTCGTTTCGCCGACATTATAAGCAACCAGAGCCTTCTTGACATCCCCAAATTTGAGTATCAACTCAAAAAGATACAAACTACCGAGTTGGACACTGTACGCCGGATCGAAAAGCGAGAGTTCACCGGTGTATTCCAATCCATTGCGCATCGCCACACCCTTTGCGACAAAGGGGCGCATTTGCATCAACCCATGAGCGCCGGAGTCAGAGACCTGCCCCTTACGCATCGAGCTTTCCGTAAGGATTACCGCCAGAAGTAACCGCGGATCATATCCGTACTTCTTGCTTTCCTGATGTATGACGTTTGCCAGCGCGCCAACTTCCTTCTGGTCAAATCCCACCTGAAAATCATTGATGATATCCAGCACCTTGAGTTTTTCCTCAAGCTCGGAGATGGTCTTCTGCTGGTAGAATATTGTCTGCTGATTGTCATAATATTGATACACAAAGTAGATGAGCACGGAAGATTGGATCAGATAAATCATGAAGAACAGATAGGCAATCGGCCGCGATAACATTACGCCTAACTTTCGCTCAAAGCTCATGTTCGACCTCCACTGACAACAATGGGAACGAATTCGCCGACAAAGCCCTCGGGGCTGGTGTCGACGATGCGAACCTGATGAAATCCGAGTGGCTGTGCTTTACCGCACGGCACGCAGATAGTAAAGTCAATTTCCGGCGCATCGCAGAAGAGCCTCCCCGTCACGGCGAGCGCCTCACTGTCGAATTCCTCGACAATCATCGTCATCTGCTTGCCGACCAGAGTCGAGTTGAAGTCGTCGGCATTCTCATTGATGATGCGTGTCAGCTCTTCCTGCCGCGCTGCAATCGTCGCCTGCGCATGCACGTTCTTGTAACGAAATGAGGCCGTTCCCTCTTCATGACTGTAGCCAAATACTCCGGCACGATGAATCTTCTGCTCGGCAACGAATGTGCAGAGTTCGTCAAAATCCTTCTGTGTCTCCCCTGGGAAGCCGACGATAAAAGTCGTCCGCCACACAGTATCCGGCAGCTTGGCGCGCAGCCGCTCAATCATATCATAGATGTGATCGCGATCATAACCGCGATTCATTCGCTTCAGTTGCGAGGATGAAATATGCTGAATCGGACTCTCAAGATAGCCGCAATATTTCTTCGACGATGCAAAGAAATCCAGAATCTCGTCGCTCATGTGCTTTGGATGCAAGTAGAATGGCCGTACCCAGAAATCCCCCGGCTTATTTTCAAGCATCTGGAGCAAGTCCAATGGCCCTTTGCCAAGATCGAGTCCATAGTATGCGACATCCTGCGCTATCAAGTCGAATTCAACGACACCGTGTTCGAGCAGTCGGTCCACATCCGACGAAATCGCATCGAGCTTGCGCGACCGGAAATCACCCCGCATCATCGGAATTGCGCAGTACGAACAACGGCAGTCACAACCGTCGGCGATCTTCAGATACGCAAACGGTCGCTCCCGCAATATCTGAACTGCGTGTGCTTCTTTGTAAAGGCTGGGCGGACGCGTGATGTAGGCCGAATCGGTATCAAGCAAAGTGCCGATCTTGTCGTACTCGTCGATCCCGATCATGCCGTCAATTTCGCCTATCTGGGTCAGCAGTTCGTTGGGATATCTCTGTGACAGACAGCCGGAAACCAGCAGACGCTGCTTTTTCCCATTCGAGTTCTTCACCGCCGCCAGCTTGAGGATCTCCTCAATCGATTCTTCTTTGGCCGACTGAATAAACGCGCAAGTATTGACGAGCAGGTAGTCGGCCTCTTCAGCCGTCTCCGACATTTCAATGCCGCGCTGCTTCAAATAGCCGAGAATGACGTCTCCATCGACCTCGTTCTTGGGACAGCCCAGTCCTTTGAAAAATACTGTCTTCTTAACGCTATCGCTCAAGGGACGCGGACCTCCTCAACACCAGAGGGTGTCTTGAACCGGAAAGCCGCGGGCTCGATTTGCTCACCCAGCTTCCAGTCTGAAAAGTCCAGAGTGATCTTATTGTCATTAAGATCACGGTACACTACTCGCCGGACCAGCGAGGTTTCCGTGTCAATAAACACTTTCATTGAACGCACGTACTGATTGTCATCCTTAGACTTGAGTGATAACTGGTGGCACATTCGCTTGGAAATCGTCTCCGTCGAATCGTATTCCAGGTCGTAATGCTCCTTGAACCGGAAAAGATAGTCTGCTGGTGTTACGACATCCTCCAGCCCAATCATTGACTCTATCGTAACCTGTTTATTTTCAACAGAATACGTCCAGAGCGAATCTCCGTCCGAGGCCAAGGTTTGCTCCGGCGTCTCGACGCGGAATCTGTCGGGATACGACAACAACATCTTTCCCGAAGTCTTATCATCATCGAAAAAATCGCCTGCTGATACAGTCTGCGTGAATTTGACGGTGAAAGTCTTATTCTTCGCGTAGATCGCTTCCGTCTTTTCGACTACTTGCGGAGCCGTCACGGCGAAGACAGCGCTGGCCATGACAAGGCATATGAGTGTAATTCTTAGAATCATATTGACTTATACTATCGCTTTAAGCTGAAGGTTTATCTTTTTTCATCATCTGGTCGAGGTATGATTTGTCGACCAGGACTTCGCGAGCCTTGGAGCCATCATAAGGACCGACAATGCCGGTCGCCTCAAGCTGATCCATTATGCGCGCTGCCCTCTGATACCCTATCCCCAGCCGCCGCTGCAAGAGCGACACCGAACCCTGCTTATGCCGAATCACCAGCTCGGTTGCTTCCGGCAACAGGACATCATGGTTATTGCGTTCGACCAGCGCCTTCTCGTTTTCTTCCGAGAAAGCCTGCATCGGTTGAATTTCGGGTGCCGTCTCTTTGAAGAACCCTACCAGAGATTCAGTCTCCTGTGAGGAAACGTATGCGCCGTGGATGCGCAGCGGTTCCGGCTCGCCAGCCAGAAGCAGCAGCATATCGCCCATACCGAGCAGCTTCTCCGCACCGTTGGCGTCGAGGATCGTCCGGCTGTCCACTTTTGAAGCTACCTGGAATGCGATACGCGAGGAGAAATTCGCCTTGATCAAACCGGTTATAACATCGACCGATGGCCTCTGTGTGGCCAGAATCAGATGGATTCCCACCGCACGCGCCATCTGTGCCAATCGCGTGATCAGCAATTCAATCTTGCCGGCCGAACCCGACATCATCATGTCTGCCAGTTCGTCAACAACGATTAACAGATACGGCAGGCGGTCGGCTTCCGGTACTTTGGCGTTGTAATCATCAAGCGACCGCACCGATTGCGTTGCCAGCCTTTTATATCGCTCTTCCATCTCGTTTACTGCGCCTGCCAACACCGATTCCGCCATCTTCGGCTTCGTAACAACCGGTCGCGCCAGAAACGGAATCTCGCCATACACCGACAATTCGAGAATCTTCGGATCGATAAAAATGAAACGTAACGTCTTCGGCGTGTGCTTATAGATCAGACTCGTAATAATTGTGTTCAGGCAGACTGACTTGCCAGATCCGGTTGACCCGGCGATCAGCAAATGCGGCATCCTTGCCAGATCGACTACGAAGGGCTGCCCCATCGTCGTCTTGCCGAGCGCCAGCGGCAGTTTGTACTTGCCGCGTTGATAAGCGTCCGATTGCAGGATCTCGCGTATGTAGACTTTCTGCGCCTTGCGATTGGGTATTTCCACACCGACTGCTGACTTACCCGGTACCGGTGCAATAATTCGAATTCGCGACGCCTTCAGCGCCAGCGCTAAATCATCTGCGAGATTGACAATCTGATTTATCTTGATGCCCGGCGCCGGTTTGAATTCAAAGCGCGTAATGATCGGACCCGGATATTTCTCCAGACTGCCCGGAATCACCTCGACATCAAAAGTATTCAGCGTCGACAACAGCGCGGCCGCAGTTTCTTCTAAATCGGCCGGTGACACCGTGGGCTCATTCGAGGGCGGCACTTGAAGAATATCTAACGCTGGAAATGTATAGCCATCCTTGGTAACTCTCGAAGCTTTATTCGAAAAGCGCAGCTTGCCGCGCTTTTCCTGCACGTCATCAAGCGAAAGCGGCAACTGCTCCGGCTCCTTGCGTTGTGCTTTAACGATTTTCGACTCCGCCTGCTGAAGCTGATCATCAAAGTCCATTTCTGTTGGAACAGAACTGGGCTTGGTCGGCTTGGCACCCTCTCCTTCGTCAACCAACTCCTTCGGCTCCCGGTGGAATAGCGCTTTCAAGCTTGGCCACCAGCTCCGTGACTGCTCGCGCAAATGCACCGCCGCGGTCTTGGATGACCGGCCTGCCACCGCAACACTCGTGTCAATCCCCTTGCGGATCGTCCCGGGTCGGAACGGAATAATGGTGAATAACAGGAAAATCGCCGCGGCGCCCAAAATCGCAAATCCACCCGCTACCGCAAACAGCGACCGCGACACCTTTGCCAGTGTCCAGCCAATACTGCCAGCCAAGCTCTCTGTCAAAGTCGAACTGATTGCCGGATTATCAAGATCAAACAGGCTGAAAATCGTCCCCAAAACAAAGACCAATAGGAAGACTTCGAGTAGC
>CAUJJY010000216.1 GCA_963205155.1 Candidatus Zixiibacteriota bacterium
AAGCAGATATCCATCCACTCCGTTCGTCACCAGTTCCGGCAAACCGCCAGTGTCGCTGACCATCGCCGGAACACCGCAGGACATCGCCTCCAGCGCCGACAAGCCAAACGACTCGGTCTGTGAGGGCAACACAAACAAATCCGCAATCGGCAGGATGGTCGCAATCGAGTCTTGATTGCCTAACAACATCACTTCGTCATTGAGCCCATGCTGACCAATCAGATGTTCTGCTAAATTCATTTCCGGACCGTCACCGACCAGTACCAACTTGGTCTTAACTTTCTCCCGCACGCGTCGGAAAATCTCGATCACATCAGGAATCCGCTTAACCGGCCGAAAATTCGAGGCGTGCATCATAATCATTTCATCTTCGGCCGCAAATGTCCGCCGCGAACAGTGCCTCACGCCAGGCTTGAAGTGGTCGATATCGACAAAGTTCGGAATCACCGCAATTGGTTTTTTGATATCGAACATTTCGACAGTCTGTTTGCGCAGCGCTTCAGAAACGGTGGTAATCCCGTCGGAAATTTCGACGGAGAATTTCGTGATCTCAAAGAACGACCGCTCGCTGCCCACCAGTGTGATATCGGTACCGTGCAGCGTTGTCACGACCTTGATTTTGCAGTCGCCGGCGATTTGCTTGGCTAGAAACGCAGCAGTGGCGTGGGGAATGGCATAGTGAACGTGAAGCAAGTCAAGCTTCCAACGGCAGACGACATCAGCCATTTTGGCGGCAAGCGATAGCGTGTACGGCGGATACTTGAACAGCGGATAGCTCGACACGTCGACCTGATGAAAGAAGACATTATCGCGGAACTGGTCGAGACGAAACGGCAGCTGGTAAGAAATAAAATGCACCTGATGCCCTCTCGCCGCCAGAAGCATTCCCAGTTCCGTCGCAACTATTCCTGATCCGCCGACTACCGGATAACAAGTTATGCCGATTTTCACTTACACCTCACGCCGACTCATTCCAAATTTATCAAGTGATGGACATTGCTGTTGCAGTCGACCGTTTCGTACAACCGGTCAACAACGCCGGGACCATATTTCGCGATATAGTGATTTAACGGAAAACTGCGCTCCTGGGTTTTCCCTTCGGGAAACAAATTAAACGCTACTCGTTCCACCTGTGCGCGCAAAGTCTGATTTTTCTTGCGGTGTGCCTGAAACACCTTTTCTTCCAAATTCTTGATTTCAACATCCAGCCTGCCCGCAATGCGATTGGCATTCGTGATCAGACCGTGGTCGCTCTGGTCGAGATGCGCGGCAATATCATCCATCTGACGTCTAACTTCCTCGCGCAGCACCGTAAATCGCTGCTCAAAATCAGGCGGAAATGTCCTCTTGAGAATCTCCGTCGTCAGAAGGCTAATATCCTGCAAAGCATCTTCAAACGAAATCTCCAACTTTTCCATCAATCGCGCAATCGCCGGCTCGATTATCGTCGCAGAATATCGCGGATAAATGATCGGCGCGGTTTCGTCGAAAACGTCGAATAGCTCTCTTATCTGACTAAAATAGGCGGCCTCCGCCGGTCCGGCAAAGTACACCAGCGTCGGAAAGATGTGACTCTGGACAATTGCGCGCAGGAACACATTCGGTGAAAACAGCGACGGCGATTTTTCCAGCATCGCCTCAAGGTCGGCCTGCGACACGAACTTCCCTTCAATAGTAAATCCGCCATCCACAAAATCGATGCGCGTCCGCTTGCCGTTATAATAGAACAAATTCGAGTACGAACCGGGACGAGCCACCTGAAGATGATAACCCTGCTGCTCAAGGCGCGAATTCCGCTCCTCTACCAGTTTCGCCGCTTTTTCCCTTAGCTGGACTTCTTTTCGAAATATAGGCAATGCCAATTCCCGGAACACGGGATCGGTGGGATCGATCAATATCAGGCCGCGGTCGGCAAAGATTCGACAAAGATATTTGCCGAACGCCGTCACGACCGACTCTCCCGGCTGATAGCACTCGCGCAACATTGCCATAAGCGCGGCGCGAAATTCCGTGTCGGGAAGCGCCAGCTCGTAGGAGTCCAGCAACTCATTGATCTTGTTGTCGAGCCGAACCGCTCCCATCGGCTGGCCGCTGACCGGCGTTGCCGGTTCATAACTCAAGTTCGCCATTTTGTTATCCGCCGTTGGCACGGATATTTTGGCGACTTCTTCGAAATCGGCATCATCTGCGGCAAGCCAGAAGATCGGCACCACCGTCCCCGCAAGCTTCCGGCAGTTCGATTCAGCCAATTTGATCGCAAGGCTGGCCTTGTAGAACGTAAACAGCGGCCCCCCGAATAGTGTCACCTGTTGTCCGGTGAACACGGCGCTGGTGCCGGGATCGAGCAGTTTCTTGATATTTGCGATTGTCCGCGGTCCGGCGCCAAACGTCTGGTTCTGACGCAACAACGCCGCTGCGACCTTCTCGCGGTCATAGCGGCGATGTTTGACTTTGTCGTGCACCTGCATCAGTGCATCATCGGAATTGAAGTCGTAGTGAAAGTAGTCCGTTGTCTTCCCCGCCAGAAAATCCAGAAACAACTTCCGGCTGCCGGGCATCTTCTCGAAACTAATGACCTTCTGCGACAACAACTTCTTTCTTACGCCATTTCTTAGTTAGATCGTCCAGCAAACTATATACGACTGGTACGACAACCAGAGTTAATCCGGTTGAAGTGATCAATCCGCCGATGACGGCGCGGGCAATACCGGCGCGCAACTCCGCACCCGGCCCGATTCCCAGCGCCAGCGGCAACATACCAAAAATCATCGCCGCTGTCGTCATAATAATCGGCCGCAGTCTAACCGAACTGGCTTTGATCAGAGCCGCCCTCCGGTCGGTGCCGCGACCCATTTCCTGCTTGGCGAAGTCAATCAATAGAATCGCATTCTTCGTCACCAGCCCCATCAACATGACAATGCCGATCAGCGACATGATCGAGATCGAACTACCGAAGAGGAGCAATCCCAAAAACGCTCCCAGAAGAGACATTGGCAGCGACAGCATGATCGCAAACGGGTCGGTCAAGCTTTCAAATTGCGAGGCCAGCACCAGATAAATCATGACAATCGCCAGGAAAAGCGCTTCGATAATGTACCCGAACGCCTCCATCTGGAACTCCGCCTCGCCCGTCGCATAAATCGTGTATCCGGGCGGTGTTGGAATCTGTTGCGACTTTGCCAAAGCTTCGTTGCGGACATCACCGGCGAATCGGCCCGCGTTGTTGCCTGTCACCTTGATGGTCTTCTGGCGGTCATAGCGGGTTAACTCGGCAACGGCGCTGGCTTCATTGAATGTCGCGACATAACTCAACGGAACCTGATGGCCTTTATGTCCGTCAATCTCCTTCGCCGACGGCAGCAGTATCCTCGACAGGTCCGACAAGTCGTTTCTATCCTCGGTCTTCAACCGCAGGCGAATATCCGCCTGCTTGTCGCCTTCCTGAAACTTGAACGGCACGACACCGTTGATCAGGTAACGGGAGGCCAACGCAATTTGGGCTACGTTGAGGCCCAGGTCGGAGATCTTCTCGCGGTCCAGGGCAATCTGAATTTCCGGTTTGCCCTCGCCCAGCGAGTTGTCGACTTCTACCGCTCCCGGTGTGGCTCGTACCGAATCTTCAACCATCGATGATAACAACTGCAACTGGTCCATCCGCTCGCCGGAAATTGAAATCTCAATCGGCGCGCCGCCGCCTTCGGACTTCTCGCCCGTAATACTAATCTGCAATCCCGGATAATCGGCTAAGTCGGCACGCAGCGAGTCGATTACTTCAAACGAAGACCGCTCCCGCTGATCCAGATCGACCATGCGAACAGTAATCGTACCTTCGTTGTCGGGGTTGATTCCAGTACCGATCGTCGTGTACACGTCCTTGACCTCGCGGTATTTCGTCAGAACTTTTTCAATGCCTGTACTTAGATCCGAGGTTGCAGCCAGGCTCGTGCCTGCCGCAGTCTTGAACGACACGAAGAACTCGCCGCGATCATACTCCGGCACGAATTCTGTTCCAATCATCGGCACAATCATCAGACTGGCAACGAAAGTCAGCACCGCACCAACCATTACTAATGCTCGTCGCCGCAACGCAAAAGCTACTGCATCTTGTAAGAGAACATTAAGTTTCTCGAATATCCCGTTCCACCAGTTCGTAAATCGGTAAACTGGATTCTTGGTCGCCTGGTGAAATTCGTGTTCTTCCTTCAGCCAGCGCGAGGAAAGCATCGGTGTCAACGTAAACGCTACGAACAACGACACCGCAACACTCACCGCCACAGTAATACCGAATGCGTAGAAGAACTGCCCGACAATACCCTTCATGAATGCCACTGGCACAAATACGACGATGATCGTCAGCGTTGTCGCCAGCACCGCAAGCGCAATTTCGCTGGTGGCATCGAACGCCGCAACCGCCGGTTTCTTCCCATATGACAAGTGTCGATAGATATTCTCAATAACGACAATTGCGTCGTCAATGAGTAACCCCACAGCCAGCGACAGCGCCAGCAGCGTCATGAAATTCAAAGTGAAATTCAGTGCGCCCATAAACAGGAAGGTTGCCACAATCGAGGTTGGAATCGCGATCGCCGAGATAATCGTCGCCCGCGTGTCAGCCAGGAAGAAGAAGATCACGATTACTGCAAGCAGTCCGCCATAGATAATGTTCACGATTACGTCATGCACCGCCTCTTCCGTAAACTTCGATTTGTCTGCTGCAATCGTTATTTCAATATCTGATGGCAGCGTTTGTTCGAGTTCTGCCAATCGCGCCTTGACCGCGGCCGCTACGTCAACTTCATTGGCGCCGGACTGCTTGACCAGGTCAAGACCTACCGCCCGACGGCCATTAAGCCGCGAGATCGATTCAACTTCCTTCGTCGTGTCCTTGATTGAGGCAATGTCGCGCAGCAGGACCTGAACACCCTGATCGTTCTTGATCACGGTATTCGCCAGCTGATCGACGCTGGTAATCTTGCCCAGCGTGCGAATGGCAACATCGCGGTCGCCTCGCTCCAGTTTGCCTGCCGGCAGTTCAAGACTCGCGGCCGCGATCTTGTTTTGTACTTCGAAAATAGAGAGATTATAAGCTTCGAGACTGGTCAGATCGAGTTCGACGAGAATCTCGCGTTCCTCTCCGCCGACTAATTCCACATTTCCGATACCGGCCGTGCTCTCCAGAACTTTCTTGATATCTTCCTTGGCGATCAGAGTGAGTTCGCGCATCGACCGGTTTCCGGCTATTGCGAGCGATATGATCGGCTGCGCCATCGGGTCAAATTTCTGAATCACCGGCTCTTCCATATCGTCCGGCAAATCAGCGCGAATGCCGGCGATCTTATCGCGGACATCTTGTGCTACGACATTTTCATCCGACTCAAGTTGAAATTCGGCGAAGGTAAAGGCATACCCCTCGTATGAAGTCGACGTAATATGCCTGACTCCCGAGACCGTATTGACGGCGTCTTCGATCTTCGCGACGATTTCCGTTTCCATCGTCTCGGGCGAGGCACCGGGATACTGCACTGTTACCACGACAAACGGGAACGAGATATCCGGAAACATTTCGACGCTTAGGTCGCGATAAGCGAAAAGACCGAGTACTAACAGAGCCAGCATCACCATGACGGTGAACACCGGGCGAGCTATCGAGATCTTTGCTAATATCATACTACTTCTCTGATCTCACGACCGGATAACCGTCAGACAAGAACCCCTGCCCGAGATAAACAACCTCTTCACCCGGTTGCACACCGTCGAGGACCTCGATCATCGTCTCGTTCTTCAATCCCAGAGTTACTGTCCGCGCGTAGGCGGTATCGTTTTTGACGATGAACAGACTGTATACGCCCTCCTGCGATAATAGCGAGGATTGCGGCACCCGCAGTGCCGACTCCGAACTCTCAATGACAAACTTCGCCTTCGCAAATGCGCCCGGCTGTAGACGCTGTTCCAGATTCGGGACGGAGATTTCTACCGTAAATGTGCGTGTTTGTGGGTCCGCTGCCGAGGCTACCCGCGTCACCACGCAAGTGAAGGTGCTATCCGCCATCGCCATTTGCAGTTCACCGGTCATCCCAACAGAGAATTTCTCTGCCAAGCCTGCTGGCACGCCGAATGACATCCGAAGTGTGTCGGTTCGCGCTACTCGTGCTGCCAACTTCCCCGCCGGTGGCACGTCGCCGACCAGCACATTCAATTCGACCAGGGTGCCATTGATGGGCGAAGTAATTTCCACCATCTCCCGCGCCGCCGCAAAATTGGCGCGTGACACCTGATAAGCGCTCTGCGCCTGATCAAATTGCGTCTCGCTGATAGCCTTCTCGTCGTAGAGATACTTCATCTTGTTGAAGTTCTTCT
This sequence comes from Candidatus Zixiibacteriota bacterium, assembly GCA_963205155.1. Lineage (GTDB taxonomy): Bacteria > Zixibacteria > MSB-5A5 > CAIYYT01 > CAIYYT01 > JADJGC01. Next base: position 6,358 of record CAUJJY010000216.1, read on the forward strand.
CTGCATTTTCAAACGTCGCCTTGGCCTGGAAATAACTCGAGGATGCGCCGCTCTTGTCCAGATACACCAGCACGTCGCCGGATTTCACTTTATCGCCGATCTTAAACGGCAGCGCCGTGACCGCTTCCGACAAGCGCACGTACATGTCGGCTTGCTTGATCCCGACCAATCCGCCGGCAAACTCGCGCTCGACCTCGATGCGGCCGACCTCCGCGACCGCCGTCTTGACCGGAATCGTCGGCAGCGGCGTCGCCAAGTCGCCATTCGATTTCTTTCCACATGACAACGCCATCGCGGCAGCCAGCAATATCAACAACCACCTGCTCTTCATCTATTGCTCCTTAAGTTCATCAAAATTATCCAAACCTGTAACCCGCTGAAGTCGATAAACCGCCAGCGCGACGTCGTGAGTCGCTTGCACGTAATTCGTGCGCGCCATCGTCAGCGCCGACTCCGATGAGAGTATTTCCAGTTGCGTGCCGACACCGTTTTGATACCGAATCCGCGCAATGCGCAGACCCTCTTCGGCCTGTTCGATCGTCTTGCGCTGCGATTGCAATCGTTCGACTGCCTCGCTGTAGCGCAAGTACGCATCGCGAACCTGGAACTCAACTTGATCTTTTGTCTTTTCGTAGCCCAAATCAGCCTGTTGTTTGTCAACCTTCGCCTTACGCACAGAAGCCTTTGTCGAAAAGCCGTTGAAAATCGGATATGACAGCGAAATCGATGCCATCCAATTTGGCGACCACTTGTCGCCATCCAAACCAAGATCGTCGGCCTGATATCTCCAGCCATATTGACTCATAAAGTCAAACTTAGGTGAGCCGTCGGACTTGGCAATACCGACCGCGCGGCGCGTGATCTCCTTCAAATGCTCTTGCTGCTTAAGCGACGCCCGATTGGCAATCGCTAATTCCGTCAAGCGTGCAAGGTTCAAGTTCTGCCCCGCCGAATTTACGTCATAGGCGTACTGCAATTCCAGCGGTTCGGCCAGGTCCAGTGAAAGTAGATTTCGCAGCGCATGGAGCGCCAACTCTGCCTGATTTTGCGCCTGCAGCAGTTGCGGCC